>JBDKUT010000113.1:0-9692 GCA_039679545.1 Thermotogota bacterium | reverse complement strand
CGTCGAGGTACGTCTACCTCTACGGGGTCGACTGGCTGATGGACCACTTCATCTTCGAAGAGTGCGGGGCCTGGTACACGCCCGCTGGTTATGTCGACGTGCAAACCGGCGGCTGCTCCTTGTTCTTCAGCGGGCTGTCGCTGTACGTGGAGTTCCCGATCTGCTGCGCCGACGTCCTGGCACAGGTCAGCTTCTCCGACAGCGGGCTCGACCACATCCTCCTGGAGCTGCTCAACGTGGACCTTGGGCTCACCTGGATGAACGTAGAGTGGGTCGACCTCTGGTACACCGTCGATTCGAAGTCGGCCAACGTCGTCTTTGGCGTGTCGATCGCCGACAACCTTTGCTTCACTCCGTACCTTGGTCTCACCGGCGGCGGCGCGTTCATCGACGGGATCGACCTCAAGGCGCTCCTCTTCGAGTGCTCGTGGAACGGCTACACGTTCAAGGCCGGCCACCTGTTCGACGAAGACGGATGGCAGGAGTACTTGAACTCGACTTACTACGACTACGGCTGGACGTGGGATGGCGAGCTCACGTACCTCACCCCATGCAAGGTCCCCGACGGATACGATGAGTTCTTCGGCGGCGAGGTCTTGGGCGACGCGTGCTGCGGCGGCGAGTATGGGCTCTCGGTCTTTGCCTGGTTCGATACCGGCAAGAGCACCGGCATCTTTGATTGGGCGGAGACGCGCGTCATGTTCCGCACCGCGATAAGCCCGCATGCCGACTTACGTTTCGGCATGAGCGTGACTCAGTCCGGAGGCAACTGGGTAGGCGTGGGATTCGACCTCACCTGGTAGGCGCGGAGGGAGGACATTCTCGGGGTCCGTGCAAGCGGGCCCCTTTCTTCTTTCTCGGAGCGACGCGTTGACCGGGATACGCGAAGCCTCTACCATCCACGGGACGTAGGAGATGGTGCGGCTTGCACGCCGCTCGATGGTTTCTCGGGGGTGAGAGAGATGGTGGAGGTTTCGGTTCGCGGGGTCGGGTATCGGTTCGTCATGCTCGGCTTATTCATGCTGGTCATCGCAGTGAACCAGCTCTTGTGGATCAGCTTTGCGCCCGTCACCGCAGAGGCCGCCACCTTCTACGGCGTCTCCAACCTTGCGATTGGGGTCCTCTCCCTGGTCTTCATGGTCGTGTTCATTGTGGTCTCGATTCCCGCGTCGTGGATCCTTGACACCTACGGCATTCGTGTCGGCGTGGGGATCGGCGCCGTTCTGACCGGTGGATTCGGGCTCCTTCGCGGGCTCTTGGCGCACGACTACACCTGGGTCCTCGTCTCGCAAATCGGCATCGCCGTCGGTCAGCCGTTCGTCTTGAACGCGATCGCCAAGGTCTCGGGGCGTTGGTTCCCCGTGAACGAGCGGGCGACGGCGACGGGCCTCGGCTCCCTCGCGATGTACGCCGGTATCTTCGCAGGACTTGCCCTGACCCCGATCCTCGTGGTGCGCTGGGACTTGTCGATGACCCTTCTCATCTACGGCGTCGTCGCCGTCGTGGGCGCTCTCATCTTCCTCGTCTTCTCGAGGGAGCGTCCGCCGCACCCCGTCGGCCCGGAGGAGCGTTCGCTCGTCCTCGACGGCGTCCGCTCGATGCTCCACAACCGGGGTTTCATCATCCTCTTGGTTCTCTTCTTCATCGGTCTTGGAACGTTCAACGCCGTCACCACGTGGGTTGAAGACATCGTCCGCCCGCGCGGCTTCTCCATCGGGCAGGCCGGGCTGGCCGGCGGAATGATGGTCGTCGGTGGAATCGTCGGCGCGCTCATCATCCCCGTCCTGTCGGATCGCCTGCGTCGGCGCGTCCCATTCATCCTTCTCGCCCTCGCCGGCTCGATCCCGGGGCTCGTGGGCGTGACGTACGCGACGAGCTATGGGCTTCTGCTCACCTCGTCTTTCGTACTCGGTGCCTTCCTCCTCTCGTCGGGACCGCTCGGGTTCCAGTACGCGGCCGAGATCACCCAGCCGGCTCCGGAGGGGACGTCGAGCGGGCTCCTACTCCTCGCAGGCCAAGTTTCAGGCATCGCCTTCATCGTGGGCATGGATGCCCTCCGCGCGCCGACGACGGGTGCGATGACTTCGTCGCTCCTGGTCCTCGCCGGCCTTCTCGCCCTCGGATTCCTCCTCGCAACCCGCCTCCGCGAGCCAGGAGCGCTCACGCCCGGGAACTAGCCTCGACGCGAGTCGCGGCACCTCGCGCAACGCGTCCTTGTTGTCGGTCGCGGCACCGATCGCTACCCTGGCGCCAGCGCGGCCTCGTCAGGTTGACACCCGCCGCGCGGGGGTGGGGAATGCCCGAGTCGAAACGCCTGTTCTACCTCGACAACCTGCGGGTTGCGCTGACGATGCTCCTTGTCGCGCATCACGTCGGCCAAGCGTACGGGCCGACCGGCGGGTCGTGGCCGATTCAGGAGGCCGCGCGCGCCGCGATCCTCGGACCGCTCTTCACGATCGACCGATCGTTTTTCATGAGTCTCTTCTTCCTCATCTCGGGGTTCTTCTCCGCGGCGTCCTACGACGCGAAGGGGGGCCGGGCGTTCGTCCGCAGTCGGCTCCTGCGCCTAGGGCTGCCGGTACTCGTGTGGGCGCTCCTCATGGTCCCGCTTCAGCTCTTCGTCTTCGGCGCACCGGGCGGCGGCGCAAAGGCGTGGCCGATCGACGTCGGTCACCTGTGGTTTCTCGAGCACTTGCTTCTCTTCAGCCTCGTCTACGCGCTCTGGCGTGGGATCCGCGGGAGCCACACCCCGGCCGTTGTTACGAAGGCGCATCCACCCAGAACGTGGGCCATTCTCACCTTCGCCATCGTGCTCGCCCCCATTTCCGGCCTGATCAGGATTCCGTTCCCGGTCGACCGATGGGTCTACCTCCTCGGCTTCTTCCGAGTTGCGTTCGCCGACGTCCCGCGCGACCTCGCCTTCTTCGTCCTCGGCCTGATTGCGTACCGACGCCAATGGCTCTCGCGATTCTCCTCGCGCGCCGGGCGGGCGTGGCTCGCCGTCGCCGTGCTCCTCGCGGCGCTCATTGCCATCTACGACCTGGGACTGCACGATGTTGTCCCCATCGGAGAGCCGGCGTGGGGCACCCTGTACGTGTTCTGGGAGTCGGTGTTCTGCTGTGCCGCGTGCATCGGACTTCTCGTCCTCTTCCGCGACAAGGTAACGGCACACGGTAGGCTCGCGACGGTGCTCGGCCGGAACCAGTACGCGGCCTACATCGTCCACGTGCCTGTCATCCTTGCCTTCCAGTACGCGGCCCTGCACGTGGAGCTCCCGCCCCTCGCCAAGTTCGTCCTCGTGACTTTGGTGAGCATTCCAGCCACGTTCGCCATGGCGCACGTGGTGCGGAAGCCTCTGCACCTCTAGCTTGGGCAGGACAACGCATCGCCCAACGCGGGTTTGCGAGAGGATTCGTTGCACCCAAACGGCCGTATGAAGAAGCGCGAACAGGCTAGCCAGCGACGCGGAGCTTAGCGCGCAGCGCGCGGGCGACCGACTGAGGGACGAAGCTGGAGACGTCACCACCGTACGCGCAGACCTCTTTCACCATCGACGACGAAAGGAAGCTGTACTTACCCGCCGTCATGAAGAAGACGCTCTCGAACTCGGGTGCGAGGTCGCGGTTTGTGAGCGCCATTTGGAACTCGTTCTCGAAATCGGAGTTGGCGCGCAGGCCCCGGACGATGGCGTCGGCGCCGCACGTCCGCGCGCAGTCGACGAGCAGACCGTCGAAGCTCAGCACTTCGAGGCCGTTCAAGCCCTCCTCGGCCAGCGCCGCCATCGTGATCTCCTGTCTCTCTTCCGCGGCGAACAGTGGGTGTTTGTGAGGGTTGGCGACGATGGCGACGTAGAGCTTGCTGAACAGCTTCCGCGCTCGGCGCACGATGTCGATGTGTCCGTAGGTGATCGGGTCGAAGCTTCCCGGATAGATCGCAATCGCCATGATGTCCTGATCGTACCCGACCCCACGGGGCCGTCCAAACTACGCCTTGGGGCCGATCGTCGCGAGGTGGACGTCCTCGGGCCGGACGAAGTGCTCGACGGCCTTATGAACCGATTCCACGTCAATCGCGGCAAGCTTGGCCAAAATCTGTTCCGGAGAGAGGATCTCGCGCCCGTTGATCGCCGCCGTCCCAAGACGCATCGCGCGGTTCGCGTTCGACTCGAGTCCAAGGATGAACGCCCCCCGAATCCGAGCCTTCGCCAGCGCGATCTCCTCCTCGGGGATCGCCTCGCTCCGAAGTCGGCTGACCTCCGCGAGGAGAAGATCGGCCACGGCGTTTGCCGTCTCGGGGGCCACGCCGGCGTACGCCATCCACAGCCCCGCGTCACTGTACCGACTGATCGTGCTGTGCACGGCGTACGCGAGTCCGCGATCCTCGCGGACCGCGCAGAACAGGCGTGAGCTCGTGCCGTCCCCGAGGACGGCGTTCGCAACCTCGAGCGGGTACCGGTGAGGGTCGTCCGAAAGGGGCCCGGGGAGCGCGAGGTAGACTTGCGTCTGTCCGGTGGGCTGCACATAGTGCTCGCGGGCGGGCCGGAACCGCGGGGGAAACCGCGACGGCGACGCCGTCGCCTCGCGGCCGTCGGCTCCCGTCAGGCGTTCGACGTCGGCGACGAGGCGGTTCGCATCCAGCGCCCCGGCCGCCGCAATCACCAGGTTCGCCGGGCGATAGACCCGCGCGTGAAACGAGGCGATGTTGTCTCGCGTAACCGTCTCGATCGCCTGCCGCGTGCCGAGGATGTTGCGCGACAGCGGATGGTCGTCCGGCCACACGCCCCGCACGAACTGATCGAACGCCCGCTGCTCGGGGTCGTCGTCGTAACCGCGGATCTCCTCCAGGACGACGGCCCGCTCGAGTTCGAGCTTGTCCGGCGCAATCGCCGGGTGGAGAACGACGTCGAGGAGCAACTCCGTCGCCGTCGACAGGCCGTCCGCAGGGACGTCGGCATACACGAACGTCGATTCTTTCCCCGTTGCCGCGTCGAGGTACCCGCCGACCGCATCGATCTCCTGGGAGATCGCGAGTCCGGTTCGAGTCGTCGTTCCCTTGAAAATGAGGTGCTCGACGAGGTGAGCGAGACCGGGGAACGGCGCCGGGTCGTCGCGCGACCCGGCGTTCACCCACACACTCACGCTGACAGAACGGGACTGCGGAACCTCTTCGACGAGGATCCGCAATCCGTTCGAGAGTGTGACGCTCCTCATCCCCTCGTAGAGGGTCTGGACTACCACCGATCCTCGAATTCCCGAGCCGTTTCCTCTTCGGGTTGGAGCGGCTCGGTTTCGACCGGCGGCGGAGCCTCTTCTTTTCGAGGCTGCGAGCGGCGGCGCGGCTCCCCGCGCTCCTCGCGAGGTTCTCTCTCTGCGTGAGATTCACGTTCTACGCGAGGTTCACGCTCCGCGCGCGGCTCTCGCTCGGAGCGCCGATCACGCTCGTGGGGCTCGTCCGGCTCATCGTGCTGTGGCTCTCGACGTTTCTCCCCTTCCGGCACGATCCTTTGGAGCTTGTAGCGCCCGCGCTCGTCGATGTTGAGGACCTCGACCTTGACGAGGTCCCCGGTACGGACGACGTCCGTCACGCGCCGGACGTAGTCGTCGGACAGAGCCGAAATGTGGATGAGTCCCGTCACGTCCGGAGCGAGTTCGACGAACGCGCCGTAGTCCGTCGTGTTCGTAACTCGACCTTCGATGATGTCGCCCGCCTTAATTTGGACGGGAGGTGCCGCGGCCGAGGTCTTGCGCTCGCCTCCGCCGCGGCGTCCGGCGTCGCGCTCGCCACGGTCCCGGCGGCCACGCTTTTCCCGTGGCTCACGCTCCTCGGCTCCGCCCGCGGGCTCTCCTTCCTCGACCCGGCGAAGGTCGGGGCGCCCCATCTTGTCCTCGCCGATGACCTCGATCGTCATCTCGTCGCCGATGCTTACGACGTCGCGAACGTTGGCCACGTATCCCGAGGAGAGGTTCGAGACGTGGACGAGTCCCTCGCCTCCTCCCGGAAGCTGAACGAACGCACCGAAGTCGACGATGCGTGTGACGTGGGTCGTGAGCCTCGTCCCGACCTCAAGCTCCATGGTTAGGTCCTCGATCCGCTGCTTCGCGGCGACGGCAGAGTTTTCGTCGACGGCGGCAATCTTCACCGTCCCGTCGTCGGAAATGTCGATCTCGGCCCCCGTCTCCTCGATAATCTGCCGGATCGTCTTTCCTCCCGGCCCGATGACGAGGCCGATCTTATCGACCGAGATCGTCATCGTGATCAGCTTCGGTGCGTACGGAGACAGCTCCGCGCGCGGCGCGGTGATCGCTCGGTCCATCTCGTCGAGGATCGCGAGGCGCCCGCGCTTGGCCTGTTCGAGCGCCTGTCGGAGCGTGCTGCTGTCGATGCCTCCGACCTTCACATCGAGCTGGAAGCCCGTGACACCGTCCCTCGTTCCGACAACCTTGAAGTCCATATCGCCGTCGTGGTCTTCGGCGCCTTGGATGTCCGTCAGGATGACTCGGCGGCCGGAGCTCGGCTCCTCGATCATCCCCATGGCAATCCCGGCCACGGCCTTCTTGATCGGAACGCCGGCGTCCATCATGGCGAGCGACGCGCTGCACACCGTCGCCATGGATGACGATCCGTTCGACTCGAGGATTTCGGACACAACGCGGACGACGTACGGGAAGGCCTCCTCGGTGGGCAGGACAGCCTGGAGCGAGTTCTCGGCCAGGTACCCGTGCCCGATCGACCGGCGGCTCGGCGACCCGATCCGCCCGACCTCACCCACGCAGAACGGCGGGAAGTTGTAGTGCAACATGAATCGCTTCCGACCGTCGAACATCATCTGGTCGATGATCTGCTCGTCCCCGCGGGCAGCGCCGAGCGTCACGATCCCAAGGCTCTGCGTCTCCCCCCGCGTGAACAAGGAGGATCCGTGCGTTCGAGGCAACACTCCGACCCGGCACGAGATCGGCCGGATCTCCTCCGGCCGGCGCCCATCCAGGCGGAGTCCCCGGTCGAGAATCTGTTTCCGCATGTACTCCCGGAGCACGGCGTCGACCGCGCCGGAGATCGCTGCGGTCTGCACGACCGCCTCGGGGCTTGTCGCCTCCACGGTCAGAAGTTGAGCGATGGCTTTCTCGCGCAGTCGCTCGATGAACTCTCCACGGCCCAGCTTGGTTCCCACGTCATGGATGCCGGGAAGCTCATTCCAGATTAGGCTTCTCACGCGCTCGACAAGCTCGCCCGCGGTCGCCGCCGGAGCCTCGATGGCCTTCTTGGCGGGCTGGACTCGCTCGGCGAATCGCACCTGGAGCGCGATCAGCTCACGAATCGCGTCGTGAGCCAGCTCGATGGCCTCGACGACCTCGGCCTCCGACAGCTCATCCATCATCCCTTCGACCATCGTGACGGTCTTCTCCGTCCCGGCCACGGTGATGTCGACGCCGCTCGCCGCGAGGGTCTCGGCATCCGGATTGACGACGAAGCGCCCGTCCTTCCGGCCCACCTTCACCGCCGCAATCGGCCCTTGAAACGGAGCCTCGGAGATCATCAGGGCCGCGGAGGCTCCCGTGATGGCCAGGACGCCCGGCGAGCAATCCGGCTCGGCCGAGAGTACCGTCGCCACGATCTGCACTTCGTCGTTGTAGCCGTCCGGGAACAGCGGTCGAATGGGACGATCGATCATCCGACCGATCAAGACGGCGCTATCACTCGGTTTCCCTTCTCGCTTGAAGAAACCGCCAGGAATCTTGCCGCTGGCGTAGAACCGTTCTTCGTAGTCGACACGCAGGGGAAAGTACCCGGCGTTCTGCGCTGCAGGCGCCGTGACAGCCGTCACAAGAACGTGGGTATCCCCACAGATGGCGAGGACTGCTCCGCCGGCCTGACGGGCGAGCTGTCCCGTCTCGAGTGCAAGCTCTCTTCCGTTGAAGTCAATGCTTTCGCGGATATACATGGAACGTTCAGACTCCTCTGATTTCGAGGCGCTCCGACAGCGCCTTGTACGCCGACAAGTCACGGCGTTTGATGTACTTCAGCATCCGTCGGCGTTGGCCGACCATTCGTCGCAGACCTCGCTGTGAACTGAAGTCCTTCTTGTGTTGGTTGAGGTGCTCCGTGAGTTCCTGGATCTGCGCGGTCAGGAGCGCGATTTGCACCGCTACGGATCCCGTGTCCCCAGTTCCTTGGCCGAATTCGCGAACGATCTCTGCTTTCTTCTCCGACGACAAACCCATGGTTTCCTCCTCCCACGTCCGAGCGAGGGATACTCCACTCTCCCAGGCGGGGTGCTAGTTCGTGTGCCTGCGAAGCAGGCGGCTAACCTCCGATTGTACCCGCTCCTCGTCGATGGTGAGGAGCCGACCTTCCCGCATGAGCCACTTCCCCGCGACCGCGACGTCAGTGACGTCGCTTGACTGCGACGCAAACGCGAGCGTTGAGAGGCCTTCACCCGCAGGCGTCGTGTGCACGCCGTCGAGGCGAAGCAGGGCAATATCCGCCACATCTCCGGGCTCGAGGCGGGCCGGCGGAAGTCCAAGTCCCGCTCGCCCTTCGTCCGTCGCCATGGCAATCACATCCCGCGCGGACAGCGCTCGCGGATCTTCCGATGGGCCTCGAGCGAGGAGCCACGCAGCGCGAAGCTCCTCGATCATGTCGAGGCGGTTGTTCGACGCCGCGCCGTCCGTTCCCAAGACGACCCGGATGCCACGAGCCCGCATGGACACCACCGGGGCGAGCCCGCTGCCGAGCTTCGCGTTGCTTTTTGGGCAGTGAGCCACGACGACACCACCCCGCGCCAGGACGTCAAGGTCCGACTCGCTGACGTGAACACAGTGCGCCGCGAGGGTCGGAACCTCAAAGATCCCGAGTCTGTCGAGGTACTCCGGCGGACTGCTGCCCATCTGCGATCGCACGGTAGCCACTTCCTGTCGCGACTCCGACAGGTGGGTGTGAATCCGCAATCCGCGTTCCTGGGCCAATTCTTTCGCAGCCCTCCAGACGTCCTCGCCGCACGTGTACGACGAGTGCGGGCTCACGGCGACAGAGATCCGGCCCCCCGCAGCTCCCTGCCACGTCGCGGCCACCTTCTCCGTCGTGCGAAGCTCCTTCTCGCCGCCTTCGGACATCGACCGGGCCATCATGCCGTACGACAAGACGCCCCGAATCCCGCTCTCCTCAACGGCCTGAGCAACCTGATCGGTGCAAAAGTACATGTCCGCCACAGCGACCGTTCCCCCGCGGATGGCCTCCGCCAGGGCGAGAAGCGCACACCAGTACACATCCTCCGGACTTAACTTCCGTTCGATGGGCCACACATGGCGTTCAAGCCACTCCTCCAGCGGGACGTCGTCTGCGAGTCCCCGGAAGAGCACCATCGGCAAGTGGGTGTGCGCATTGACAAAGCCAGGCACGGCAAGTTTTCCGCCTGCGTCGACGACCTCGTCTTCGAGATCCGGAGCCAGCGGCGTGCTCGATACGACATCAATCCGGTCGCCGCGGATGCGAACCCAAAAGCTGGCTGTTCCGCGTTCGAGAAGGCGAACGTCCCTCAGAAGGATCCCCATCCAGTCCTTTGCGCCCTTTGCATTGCTCCAAGTGTACCCCCATCGCACGGGATCCTCCATTCCCTCGTCGAAGATCGGACGGGATTGACCGCCACAAGACGTCTAAGTTACTATAAGACCTGCATCCTGGCGACACGGTCGGAC
>JBDKUT010000112.1:0-2435 GCA_039679545.1 Thermotogota bacterium | reverse complement strand
GGCGTGTCCGTCGGCCGCGTGTTGATCTCACCACCGAACAGCCACAGCTTCCCGAGCGGGTCGTTGGCGATCCCGTTGCTGTTCACGATGGTGTTGTCCTTCGTGTTCCACGCGCAGCCGTTCGGGAGGGGGTTGCCGAACTTGACGTCGGCGTACTCGAGTTCCACGCCGTAGGTGAAGCTGTCGGTGTCGTAGCGTCGCACGGTCAGCCCTCCGCGTGCAGCAGGAGCACGATGACCAGCAGGACGGTCCAGAACCCGGCGACTTCGAGGGCGCTGCCCATCACCGCGAACTCTTCTTCGCTGCTTGAGTCGGTCGCTTGGCATCGTCCCCTCTCATCACCCTTCGCTCCCTTTCGCCTTCTCCCTGACGGCGGCCATCGCCTGTTTCGTCAGCTCGAAGCCACGCAGACGCCCCAGAACAAGACCCTTCCTGCAGCCCGGGCACTGGTCGCCGACGCGAAGACGATCCGGAATCTTCGCGCACAACTCGGTCTCTCCGCTCGGACATACGACATCGTAGTTCGCGGCGATTGCGCCCCAGCCGCTCTCCGGATCGATTCCGAACAGCCCGTTGAGGATGCCTATGAGACCGACCCGGTATGCCGACTTCGCCGCCGACTCCTCCGACTGGTACGACGACACCTGTATCGTCGGGTGCCGCGCCAGATCCTCGTTGCACGGGACCCGGCCCTCGCAAAGGGCGCGCACAGCCTCGTGGTCAAGATCGACAGCTTCGTTGAGCAGACCGAGCACGTCCAGCACCGTCACCGACAAAACGATCTGCTTCTCCCTCGGTGGTCTCGACGCCTTCGGCACCGGCCCCTGTTGCATGACACCGCTCGTCGGGATCTCGCGTTTCGTCCAGTCGTCTTCCCTGTCCATGTCAGCCCTCCCCTCCTTCTGCCGCTCCACCTTCCGGGTTCTCCAGGTCGGCGAGCGAGAACACGACCTGCTCCGCGCGTCCCTTGAGCCCGAGCAGCTCGAGCCACCGCTGGCGCTCCGTCTCGTTCTGGTAGACGAGGATGAGCTTGCCCATCGAGTCGTCGGTGCCCGAGACGCCGGGATCCGGGAGGTCGTCCGGCATGTCCTTGTCGCCCGGCGCCCAGGCCATCAGCTTCTCGATGTCGGCGTGCTCGAAGCCGGTGAGGTCCAGGTCGATCTCCCCGGTGTCGATGCCCTTCAGGATCTCCTTCAGCTCGGGGATGCTGAACTCGGCCAGCTCGGCGATGCGGTTGTCCGCGATGAGGTCGGCCCACTCCTCGGCGTCGCTCGAGTAGTGCTGGTAGTCGACCGGGACTTCCGTCACCTGCATGATCTTCGCCGCCTCGTAGCGACCGTGGCCGCGCACGACGAACCCCGAGCGCTTCGAGATCGTGATGGGCGAACGCCAGCCCTGGCTCTTGATGATCTTCGCGAGGAGCTCGAGCTGGCGGGCCGGGTGGTGGTTCGGGTTGCGCGGGTTCGGGATGACGTCGACCACGTCCACGATTGCCTTGTAGGCGCAGTGGACCTTGACGCCGCTCGCCGTTGGGATCTCGGACTCGTCTACCGGCTCTGGTCCACCCTCCAAGCGGGCGAGCTCCCTGCGTGCCGACACGTCATCGCTCAGCTCGTCGGTTCCCTTCCGCCCCTTCTGTCCTTTGTCCTTGGCCATACGGCCCTCCCTTTCTCCGGCCGGCCGCCGGCGTTGTTCAGTCAGCGACCCTCCCGACCATCAGGAGCATCCGGATGAGCAGGGAAGGCTTCGGCTCCCGGCCCTCGCGGTTCGCGTCCTCCAGCGGGGGGAGTCCGTTGTGGAGCTTCATCGGCATGGCCCGGCCGACCGCGATGCGCCCCTCGCCCGGGATCGTGGGTGCCTTGTCGCCGAGGTCGTCCGCGATTCGGATGAACAGCGCGTCGATGACGCGGTACGCGACGGCGCCCAGTGCGGCGTCCAGCGTGGAACCGTCCTGCTTGATAGCGCGCTGGATGTCCTCCCAAGCGACAGAGGTATCGACGTGGTAGGGCTCGAAGCCCGTCGTGTCATCGGCGAGGGCGAAGCCCGGCTCGTCCGAATCCGGCTCGGGCTCGACCGGGCGAACGAGGTGGCTGGCGAGCTAGCCGATCCACTCGTCGTCGATGACCTCGTGCGCGTAGCCCGGCTCGAGTATCCCGCTGGCCTGTACGAAGTTCTTGAGGGCCTCTTCCATCTCTACAACCCCTTCCTGGCGCCACCGGCGCCCGCCTTGCGCCTAGCCCGGACGACCAGCGCGCGTTGCCTCCTCGTGGGCCCTGTTGAGGAGCTGCCCCACGGTGAGGAGATACCCTTCGTCGAGCGGCCTGAGCGCGAAGTCCCACATGAGCTTCGCGAGCAGGTCGTACTTCGCTTCGAGCGCCGTCGTGCCGCGACCCACCGGAGGCATTCCGGGGAGCTTGCTGGCGTCCGCCGTATAG
>JBDKUT010000111.1:0-4545 GCA_039679545.1 Thermotogota bacterium | reverse complement strand
TTGATCCTCGGAGCGGGGAGGCCGGGATGACGAAACAGAGCAGGAGCGCAGACAAGCGCCGATCGATGTTCGATCGGTCCCTCGTGCTCCCGGCCGTACGAGGATCGTTCCGCAAGCTGAATCCACGGCACCTTCTGCGCAGCCCTGTCATGCTCGTGACGGAGGCCGGAGCGGCGCTCGTGACGCTCTTCACCGTCCTCGCCGTTGTCGAGGGAAGAACCTTCTCCTTCGAGCTGCAGATCAGCCTGTGGCTCTGGTTCACCGTTCTGTTCGCCAACTTCGCCGAGGCCTTGGCGGAGGCTCAGGGATCGGCGCGCGCCGCGTCGCTCCGCCGCTCGCGACAGGATCTCACGGCGCACCGCCGTCTCGGCGACGGCCACGTCGAGACCGAGTCCGCCGCTACGCTCGGTCGTGGAGATGTCGTCCTGGTCGTCGACGGAGAGACGATCCCCGGCGACGGAGAGATCGTCGAAGGGACAGCGCTGGTGGACGAGTCGGCCATCACGGGCGAGTCGGCGCCCGTCGTTCGAGAGGCGGGGGGCGACCGGAGCGGCGTCACCGGCGGCTCCCGAGTTCTCTCGGGACGAATCGCAGTGCGGATCACGGCAAACCCCGGCGAGACGTTCCTCGACCGAATGATTGCGATGGTCGAGGGGGCGCGACGCCAGATGACCCCAAACGAGGTTGCACTTCAGATCTTGCTTGTGGGCCTGACCATCCTGTTCGTCGTCGTCGTCCTGAGCCTTCCGGCGATGGCTCACTACATGGGGGTCGCGATCGCCGTTCCGATCCTTGTTTCGCTTCTCGTCTGCCTCATGCCGACGACGATCGGCGGACTCCTTCCCGCCATCGGCATCGCGGGGATGGATCGGCTTGTCCAGCGCAACGTCATTGCGATGAGCGGCCGCGCCGTCGAGGCGTCAGGAGATGTGGACACGGTTGTGCTGGACAAGACAGGGACCATCACGCTCGGAAACCGCCTGGCAACGGAGTTCCTTCCAGCCCCCGGGGTCTCCCGTGAGGAACTGCTCGACGCGGCCCTTCTCTCTTCGCTCCCCGACGAAACGCCGGAAGGCCGCAGCATCGTCGTGCTGTGCAAGAACGAGCGTGGCATCAAGGGCGCGGACATCCGCGCGCCCCAGGAGGCGATCTTCGTCCCGTTCTCCGCAACGACCCGGATGAGCGGTGTGGACGTAGGAGCGCGTCGGGTTCGCAAGGGGGCCATTGACGCGATGGAGGCGCTTGTTCGGGGGTTGGGCGGCTACTTCCCCGAGGCGGTGAAGGCCCAGGTTGACGCCGTGGCCCGCAACGGAGACACCCCGATCGTCGTAACAGACGGTTCCCGGGTCCTCGGAGTCGTCCGCCTAAAGGACGTTCTGAAGCAGGGAATCAAGAGCCGACTTGCGGAGCTTCGACAGATGGGGATCCGCTCCGTCATGATCACGGGCGACAACCCGCTCACCGCGGCCTCGATCGCCGCCGAGGCGGGCCTCGACGACTTCGTCGCGCAAGCGAAGCCGGACGCCAAGCTTGGTCTAATTCGCAAGTACCAAGAGGGCGGCCACCTCGTGGCCATGATCGGCGATGGAACGAACGACGCTCCCGCCCTGGCGCAGGCGGACGTCGCGGTGGCCATGAACGCCGGAACTCAGGCGGCGCGCGAGGCCGCCAACATGATCGACCTCGACTCGAACCCCACGAAGCTCCTCGACATCGTCGAGGTGGGGAAGGAGATCCTGATCACACGCGGCGCGCTGACAACATTCAGCGTGGCGAACGACATGGCGAAGTACTTTGCGATTGTCCCGGCGATCTTCGCCGCGGCGTACCCCGAGCTCGGCGTGCTGAACATCATGCGGCTTTCCTCGCCGGAGAGCGCGGTCCTGGCCGCCGTGATCTTCAACGCCCTGATCATTCCTGCGCTGATCCCTCTCGCGCTGCGCGGAGTCCACTTTCGGGCGCGCTCCGCGTCGGCGGTCCTGCGCTGGAACCTCCTCGTCTACGGGGTGGGGGGACTCCTGCTTCCGTTCGTCGGCATCAAGTTGCTCGACCTGCTCCTCGTGGCACTTCGTTGGGCGTGAAGGAGGAACCATGAAAGAAGTGCGAACGGCGCTCCTGGTGCTCCTGGTCTTCACCCTCCTGCTTGGCATCGCCTACCCGCTCCTGGTCACGGGCGTGGGCCAGCTCGCGTTCTCGCGGCGGGCGAACGGAAGCCTCATCGTCCTTGAAGATCGCGTAGTCGGGTCAGCGCTCATCGGCCAGTCGTTTACGTCCGCCCGCTACGTTCACGGGCGACCTTCGTCTTCGAACTACGACGCCATGGCGTCGGGCGCCTCCAACCTCGGGCCGACGAATCCGATCTACCTCCGCGTCGTCCGGGATCGAGTGGAGGCAATTCGCCGGGAGAACGGACTCCCGCCGGGCACGCCGGTCCCCGCCGATCTGGTTCTCGCCTCCGCGAGCGGACTCGATCCGGAGATCAGCGTCGAGGGAGCTCTTCTGCAGGTCCCCCGCGTCGCCGCGGCGCGGGGCCTGGATGCCGCCGTCGTCCGAGGGTGGGTCGACCGCATGACCGTCGGCCCCTTCCTGGGAGCGTTCGGCGAGCGGCGCGTCAACGTGCTCTTGCTCAATCTTGCCTTGGACGGCCTACTCTGAAATGCTGTCCTACGCCTGACCGTACGGCGGAACGAGGAGCGCTATATGGAACAGAGCTCTCGGGAGAACGGGCGTCCGGACCCCGACGCCCTCCTGCGCGAGGTGGAACGGGCGGAGTCGCCCCAAGGCAAGCTGAAGGTCTTCCTCGGCTACTCGCCCGGAGTCGGCAAGACCTACTCGATGCTTATGGAAGCGCGCGTCCGACAGCGGCGGGGGGACGATATCGTCGTCGGCGTCGTGGAGACGCACGGGCGTTTGGAGACCGCCGCCCTCTTGGAGGGGCTCGAGGTGCTGCCTCGCCTAGACGGGGACTACAAGGGAATCACCCTCGGGGAGATGAACCTGGACGCCATCCTTGCTCGTCGGCCCGAAGCCGTCCTGGTCGATGAGCTCGCGCACAGCAATGCTCCGTGGTGTCGTCATCCTAAGCGCTACCAGGACGTCGCCGAGATCCTGAAGGCGGGGATCGACGTCTACTCGACGCTGAACGTCCAGCACCTGGAGAGCCAGAACGACGTCGTCGCACGCATCACCGGCGTGCATATGAAAGAAACCGTTCCGGACTGGATTGTGGAGGAGGCCGAAGAGATCCAGCTCATCGACGTCCCCCTCGAGACCCTGTTCGAGAGGCTGCGCGAGGGAAAGGTCTACATCCCCCAAGAGGCGCGGCGGGCGACGGAGGCGTTCTTCCAACGCGGCCATCTCGTTGCACTACGAGAAATCGCCCTCAACATCGTGGCCCGCAAGATGGACGCGGAGCTTTCGACGTACCGACGCGCGCGGGCGGTCGACGTCCCGTGGCCGGCCGAGGAGAGGCTCATGGTCTGCCTCGGTGCGACAGCCGGTGCGCCCGAGTTGGTTCGGAAGGCCTACCGGCTGGCCCGGGCGCGCAATGCGGAATGGTTCGCCGTACACGTTTCCGTACCGGTTCTGGGGCCGCAGTCGGACGCTCGGCAGGCGCACCTCGCCGACGCCCTGAACCTCGCCGAGAAGTTCGGGGCGCGGACCGTGACCCTTTCCGGCCCCGACGTGGTTCCGGCCGTTCTCCAGTTCGCGCGCGAGAACAACGTCAGCCAGATCGTCGTCGGGAGACCTCACCGTACGGGGCTCTTCGGAACGCTGCGGGGCTACCCCGTCTACCGTTTGCTGCGAACTCAACGCGAGTTCGATCTCGTCGTCGTCGCGCCCGGCCTCGAGCGGAGAAGCCTGCGGCAGCCAAAGACGCCCCGTCGCACGAAGCTTCGGGGCTACGCGAACGCGCTGTTTGCCCTGGCCCTGGCGAGCGGTCTCAACCTCTTGATCGAGCCGTACGCCAATCCGACCTCGCTCTACGCAATCTACCTCCTCGCGACGCTCGTGATCGCGCTGTTCTACGGGCTCGGCCCGTCAATCTGGATCGCGCTCTTGAGCTTCCTCACGTTCGACTTCCTGTTCGTCGAGCCGAAGTACATGCTCGCGATCAAACACCCGACGGACCTCGTCGGGGCCGTGGTGTTCCTCGCCACATCGATCGCCGTGGGCCAGCTGATCCAGGTCTCCAGGCGCCAGGCGGCGGCCTTGCGCGAGCGGGCTGAACAGAGTTCTCTCCTCGAGGAGATGGCCAGGGAACTCCTGGGTGCAGCCAGTTACCGCATTCCGGAAACGCGCAAAGACGCGCGAGATTCCATCGCAGGGACCGTGATCCGATATGCCGCGCAGGCCGCCCCGGCAGACGTCGTCATCCTCTTCCGGACGTCCCAAAGTCGGCTCGAGCTCTCGGCTCGGACGAGGGAGGACCTGGAGCTGACAGAGGAGGAGACAGCCGTCGCGGAGTGGGTCCTCGCCCACGGAGATGAGGCGGGAGCCGGAACCGAGACGCTCCCGAGCATCCCCTACTACTTCATGCCCATG
>JBDKUT010000110.1:0-16561 GCA_039679545.1 Thermotogota bacterium | reverse complement strand
GCTCGAGGCGAGCCGCTCCAGGTAGGCCTTCAACGCCTCGTCAGTCCACGATGGTGCGTTCATTCGCTCGTCTCCTGGACGCCTCGGCTTCCCGAATCCAACGAAAAAGGGACCCGCGATTCGACTCGCTGTCCCCTTCGCGCTGCCTCGGAGTTCCTAGGCCGCTTTCTTGGCAAGGAGTTTCTCGAGATAGGCTGTGGCTTCTCCGACGGTCGAGATCTTCTCGGCCTCTTCGTCCGGGATCTCCACCCCGAACTCGTCCTCGAACTCCATGATCAGCTCGACCGTGTCGAGCGAGTCCGCCCCGAGATCCTCGACGAAGGACGATGCATCCGTGACCTCATCCGCGTCGACCATCAACTGATCGCAGATGATCGCCTTCACCTTGTCGGCAATGTCACTCATGACAGAGAAACCTCCCTTTGCATGCGCGTTCTATGGGAATAGCCCGCCGTTGACACCGATCACCTGCCCAGTTATATAGGAAGCCTCCGACGAAAGCAAGAAGCACACCACGTCTGCGATCTCCTCAGGCCGTGCCGGTCGTCCGAGCGGAATCCGCCCGAGGTACGCGGCTCGGACCTCGGGCGGAAGCACGTCCGTCATCTCTGTCTCGACGAACCCGGGAGCGACGACGTTGACTCGCACTCCGCGACCGGCGACCTCCTTGGCGACGCTTCGACAGAGGGCGACGACGCCCGCCTTCGATGCGGCGTAGTTGGCTTGGCCGACGTTCCCCGTCTCGCCAATGACGGAGGCAACGGCGACGATGGCCGCGTCGGGGCGACGCAGCAGGGTCCGCAGGCAGGAGTGGATCGTGTGAAACGTGCCGCTCAGGTTGACGTCGAGGACGTCTCTCCAATCCTTCTCCGACATTCGCAGCGCCAGGGCGTCGCGGGTGATCCCGGCGTTCGCGACGACGAGATCGACTCCTCCGAAACGACGTACGGTTTCATCCACGCCGGCGCGGACCTCATTGAGGTTCGCGACGTCCGCCGCGACGAAGTGGGCTCCGGCGAGCTCACGTACCAGGGCGGCGCCGGCCGCCTTGTCCCGGCCCAGACCGACGACTTGGGCTCCTTCGGCGTGAAGCCGTGCCGCCACGGCGCGGCCGATTCCGCGCGTAGCGCCCGTGACGAGAGCGACTTTCCCCTCAAAGCGAGCCATCGACGGCCTCCTTGAACGTCAAGAATCGAATTCTGTCCGTGGCTCTGTGACCGAGATTCGTGAGGACGTTGCCCGGGCCGACCTCGACCGCGTGGGTTGTGCCCATCGCAACAAGCGAGTCGAGGACGTCCAACCACCGAACGCACGCCGTGGTCTGGGTTGTGAGCAATTCCTTCAAGCGAACCGGATCGCTCTCCGCGCGTCCGCTGACCGACGAAACGATCGACACACGCGGAACCAAGAAAGGCGTGCGGGCGATCTCCGGCGCCAGGGCGTCCTCCGCCGGCCGCATGAACGGCGAGTGGAAGGGGCCGGATACCTGCAGCGGCAGCGCCTGACCGCCATAGCTCTTGACGACCTTGGCCAGCACGTCGAGACCTGCGGCCGAGCCTGAGACGACGACCTGTGTCGGTCCGTTGTGATTGGCCACGTGGACACGGGGTGTGATCTCTTCACAGAGCGACCTTACTCGCTCGAGGTCGAGCTTCACAACGGCCATCATCCCTCCAGGGATACCGCTCATCAGAGCGCCGCGACGGAGAACAAGGCGCAGGGCGTCCTCCGCCGTCAGAACCCCGGCGGCGACGAGAGCTGGGTACTCCCCGAGGCTGTGGCCGGCGACGACGTCCGGGGTGTCTCCGGAGGCTTGCAGCAAGGCCGTTCGCACCACGGAATCGAGGAAGATGGCCGGCTGGGCGGCGTCGGTTCGGTTCAAGCGATCCATGTTTCCCGCAGCGATCCACTCGCGTAGCGGAAGTCCCGCGTTCGCCGCGATCCCGTACAAGGTCTCGAGGTTCGCGGGCGCGGGAACGACCTCCCGTGGCAACGTTCCTTGTCCCGGGTAGAGGAATGCGACGCGCTGCGCCATAGGTTCTGTCCTCACATCCGAACGATGGCGGCGCCGTACGTAACGCCCGCCCCGAAGGCGGTCATGGCGACGACGTTGCCGGGCTGGATCTGCCCCCGGCGCACCGCCTCGTCGAGGACGATGGGAATCGACGCCGCGGACGTGTTGGCGACGCGGTCGAGGTTGGCGATGACTCGTTCCCGGGGAATCGCCATGCGGCGTGCGAGGGCGTCGATGATGCGGAGGTTCGCCTGGTGAGGGATGACCCAGGCGACCTCGTCCAGGGACAGATCCGCCTTGTCGAGGGCGCGCTCGAGCGCCCGCTCCATGAGGGGAACAGCGTTTCGGAACACGCCGGAGCCCTCCATCTGTAGGTAGTGGAGGCGGGCGTCCACCGTTTCGTGACTCGCCGGGAGGCGCGTTCCTCCGGCAGGCATGTGGAGGAGAAGCGCCTTCTCGGGATCCCCGTGAACGGACACGCCGAGCACTCCCGCTCCCTCGGATCCGGGACGCAGGACCACCGCTCCGGCGCCGTCGCCGAACAGGACGCAGGTGCGGCGGTCCTGCCAGTCGGTGACCCGCGACAGGGCCTCGGAGCCGATGAGAAGGACGCACTCGGCCAGCCCCGAAGAGAGGAAGGCCTCGGCGACGGCAAGCCCGTAGATGAATCCCGTGCAGCCAGCCGTGAGATCGAAGAACGGCGCGGCGCCGGTCCCGAGGCCGGAGGCAACGAACGGCGCCGTTCCCGGGCAGGTCATGTCCGGGAAGGTCGTCGCGACGAGCACGAGATCGACGTCGCTGGCGGCGGTCCCGGCTGCTGCGAGCGCCGCCTGACCTGCCGCGACGCCCATCTCGGACGGGAGCTCCTGCGCCTCGAGGAGGTGGCGTTCGCGAATCCCCGTTCTCTGAACAATCCACTCGTCCGACGTGTCGACGAGGTTCTCAAGGTCGCGATTGGGAACGGCGCGGGGAGGAAGATACGATCCGGTTCCGACGATTCTAGCTCCCATTCCGCGTCCATCCCTGTACGCCGCGTCCGAAACGCTCAACAAGGCGGGCGTCCACCTGCCGCCGGGCGACGTCGATGGCGCTCTCGATGGCCTCCGCGTCGGATCGCCCATGCGCGATGACGACAGTGCCGTCGACGCCGAGCAGGGGCGCGCCGCCGTGGCGTTCGTAGGACAGAACCTGGCGGACGTCGGAGAAGGCGCGCTTCAACAAGAACGCCCCGACCTTCGCGAACGCGTTCTGGATGATCGACTTCTTGAGCAGGCTGGTGACGGCGGAGATCCCCCCCTCAATCGACTTCAAAAAGATGTTCCCGACGAACCCATCACAGACGACGACGTCCACGGGGCGCTCGGTCAGCAGGTGGTGTGGCTCCACGTTTCCGGTGAAGTCGAGGGATGACGAGTAGAGAAGCGCGAACGCCTCCTTGGCCATGCGGTTTCCCTTCGTCTCTTCGGTGCCGATGTTGAGTAGACCGACGCGGGGCTGAGCGATTCCTAGGATCTCTCGTGCGTAGGTCGCGCCCATCAGGGCGAACGCGGAAAGGTGGTCGGGGGAGCAGTCGGTATTCGCGCCGACGTCGATGACGAGGAGGTCCGGTCCGTGGAGCGTCGGAAGGATGGCCAGGAGCCCGGGGCGGGGGATCGCGGCAATCCGACCGAGGGTGAAGAGGGAGCCAACGACCACGGCACCCGTGTTTCCCGGAGAGACGAAGCCATCGGCCTCGCCGCGGCGCAGCGCCTCAAGACCGAGCACGAGAGAGGATCTCTTCTTCTCGCGAACCGCCCTCACCGGGGAATCGTCCTTGGCTACCACGTCCGTGCTGGCAACGACGCTGAACCGCTCTCCCAGGCGCTCTCCGGCGTCGGCCAACGCAGCCTCGATGGAGCGCGAGTCTCCGGCGAAGACGATGTCGATCGACTGATTCCGCGAGGCCGCGATACCGCCTTGGATCAGCTCACGCGGAGGGAGATCCCCTCCCATGACGTCGAGAAGGATTCGCATCGCCCCTCACTTTTTCGGATGACGAACGAAAGAGAAATGCCGAGGGCGGGACTTGAACCCGCACGGACGTTGTATGTCCACATGGCCCTCAACCATGCGCGTCTGCCAATTCCGCCACCTCGGCAACGCGGAGGATGGTAGCGAACGGGTTGGGGGTTTTCAACAGCTTGCCGCGAGGAATACTCGTGGACGTGATCGTGGAAGAGGCCGAGACTTGCCTTATTTCCGGGATCGAACTATGATGAGCCCTAGGCAATGATCGGTGGGGACTCGATTCGGGCGGAGGTGGCTGGATGAAACGCAGGACGCACACCGGGTTGGTGGGGCGTGGGGTCGTCGCTGTCGTTCTTGCTGTCTTGATTGTCGCAACCGTGTTGGTCGGCCAACCGACCACGTACTTTGGGATCACCTACCCTCAAGGTGACAAAGCGTTTGCGGACCGCGTCGTAGAGTACATCGCGGCCAGTTGTGTGCGGGACGCCTTCGATGACCCGGAGGAAGCCCTCGGTCCCCCGGACGCGACGCCTTGTGGGTGTCACACGTGCAGCGGACGCGCCCCGAGCCAGAGTTCGCAGGGATCGGACCAAGGAAATGCGCCCGCTGTGGCGCAGGGATCTGGCATTGACCAGCTGAAGGCCTGCTCTGGATGTGACACGAACGCCGTGGCCCTTGGGTTCCGCCTGAGCGACCTCGACACGCGTGGGTTCCTCACCGTCGAGTTCATCGACAACGTCTTGGTCGACGGCCCCGGCGCTGACCTCTTCGTCTACATCACGAACGATCATCCGGCTCGCGTAGAGATCAGTGAGGACGGCGTGAGCTTCCTCTTTGTCGGGCAGACGATCGGGTATCCCGGGATGATCGACATCGCTCCGTACGCCGGCCCGGGAGATCGGTTCCGCTTCGTGCGCCTGAGCGACGTTCCGGCGGACGAGAACCACTCGGAGTGCGCGGGGCCGAGCATTGACGCCATCGGAGCGATGGGGCCCGCCGAGGAAATCGTCGTCGGCGAGGAGTACGGAAGCTTGGAGTTGCAGCCGGCGGGCGAGCTCTCGCTTTCCATGAACCGCTCCCCGGACAGCCTCCTGATCATGCTGGACACCTCGTCGAGCATGGGTGAGTTCATTGAGGGGCAGGTGAAGATCGACGTCGCGAAGACGGTGATCATCGATTTGCTCGATTCGCTCCCGTCCGCGATGTACGTAGGGATGCGGTCGTTCGGCGGTTGCGGTCACAGCGAGGTCATCTCGAAGATTGTCTCCGAGCCGAATCATGAGTGGTTCAAGAGCCAGGTGCGTGCGATGCAGCCCAACGGGGCGACTCCGCTTGCCTACGCGCTGGATCTCGCGAAGGACGACTTCGCCGAGGCGCCCGGCACGAAGCTGATTCTTCTCGTCAGCGACGGCATGGAGACCTGCGGAGGCAACCCGGTCGAGGCGGCGCGGCAGCTGATCGCCGCCGGCTACGACCTCCGGATCGACGTGGTTGGGTTCAGCCTCGGGCAGGACAACAAAGCGCGCGAGCAGCTGATGGAGATCGCCAAGACGACAAGCGGCCTGTACTTTGACGCCAACAACATCGCGGAGTTGCGGGCGGCCCTCAGCGTGGTGACAGCCTTCGCGTACACCGTGTACGACGCGGCGGGAACCGTCGTCTATGAGGGAACAATGGGGGATCAGGGTCCAAAGTTGCCGGCGGGAACCTACCGTGTCGTCATCCACACGTCGCCGGAGATCGTGCTTGAGCGGGTCGTCATCTCGGATCAACAGACGACGACGATCAAGATCGAGCGTTCGAACGGCGGCTACGAGGCGGCGGTCGGCGGCTAGAGCTACAAGAGAGCGCCCCCGTGCACGTTGATTACTGCGCCGGTCACGTAGGAGGCGTCGTCTGAAACCAGGAAGCGCACGACGTGCGCGATCTCTGCGGGGTCGGCAAGCCTTCCGCAAGGGATCGTGGCCGGATCGACATGCGGGCCGGCGCTGGACCTGACAAACCCCGGGCACACGGCGTTGGCTCGAACTCCATAGGGGCCCTCCGACTTCGCCAGCGACTTTGTCAGGAGCACGAGCCCTGACTTAGCGATTGCGTACGGAAGGGTGTTCGGGACTGCCCGCAACACATCGGCGTGCATCGACGCGATCGAGATGACCTGGCCGCCGCGATCCCTCAACAGGGGGAGCGCCGCCTTGGTACACAAGAACGCGCTCGTTAGGTTGCTCCGCAGGACAGCGTTCCACTCGACTAAGGTCGTCTCGAAGAGCGGCTTGAACAGAAAGTCGCCAACGTTGTTTACGAGAAGATCGAGGCACCCCTCCACGTTCCTTACCTCGTCGAAGAACCGGCGAACGTTCTCCTCGTCCGTGACGTCGGCGCGTGCGGCGCGGGCCGTCGCTCCGAGGGTCTCGAGCCGGCTCCGGGCAATCTCGGCCTGCTCCTCGTCGGTTCGATAGACGAGGACGAGACGGTAGCCGAGGCCGCCCAGTGCCTCGGCAATGGCAAGGCCGATGTTCCTCGTCCCGCCGGTGACGACGGCGGTTTTGACGGATGGGTCCAGACTACGTCGTGGGGTGGTCAAGATCTCGAATCACCACGGCGAGGTCCTCGCGCACCTTGAGCAGCCCAGAGCGGATGTGCGACGGCGCAAGGGGGGCCAGCTGAAGGAGAGGGTCGTCGTCGATGTGCTCGATGTAGCCGTCGATTTCGCGGATGACCTGCCCTAGGTGGAGGAGTCCGTCAGCACGATTGGCCGTGTCGAGGTAGTCGATGGATTGCCGAAGGCCGTCAATGGCGTGTCCGATCAAGAGCAAAAGATCCACTCGATCCTCAGTTCGATTCACTCCCTGATCCCCCATACGGCTCGATTATTCCACGTCGCGCGCTTCTCCAGTTTCTTCATCCGCCGGGTCGGCCGGCCGGCACAGGGTGTCGCGAAGATCGGAGAGCGCGCGCTCCTTGATGCGTGACACCTGGCGCTGCGAGATCCCGAGCTCCTTTCCAACTTCGAATTGGCTCTTTCCACGATAGAAAAGCCCCTGGAGAATCTGTTGCTGGATCTCGGCCAGCTGCTCGATGGCGACGACGATGCGGAGGCGCGTGTCGAGAGGCATCTCCTCGCCGGACGGCGGGAGAACCTCGTCCAGCGAGGGAGGAGAAGGGTTGGGGTCGCTCGAACGCCGCTCCCGATCAATCGACACGTACGTCATGGACTCCCGCCCGCGGAGCAGTGCCGCCAGTTGATCGGAGGTCAGCTCGAGGGACGCCGCCAGCTCCGCCAGCGTCGGGGCTCGGCCGCGCTCTTTGAACAGAGACTCCTCGGCCTCCTTGATTTGCCGGTTCATCGTTTGGACCCACTGGGGGACGCGGATGGGCGCGTGCTTGTCACGGATGAAGTGGCGGATTTCCCCCTGAATCAAGTAGGTGGCGTACGTCGAGAAACGGGTGTTCCGTGCCAGGTCGAAGTTTGCCACGGCATTCAGGAGCCCGATGTAGCCGGCCTGAATCAGGTCGTCGAGAGGTTCCCCAGAGGTCAGGAATTTGACGGCGATCGACTTCACCAATCCAATGTTCCGCGTGACGATTTCCTCGCGCAGCCGCGAAACGTCGACGTCGGTGTGAGTCGCACCGACGGCCTTGCGCAGAAGGTCAATGAGTTCTTCGTTCTCGAGTCGGCCGAAGGGGATCGATCGCGTTCGGCGCTCCGTGCGCTCTCCGTCGCTCAAGATGCCTCCGCGAGTAGTATACCGCTCTTGGGTGGGCGGGTCCTCGGATCTAGGAGAATTGCAGGAGCGTCAGGAGAAGGACAAGCCCTACGAGGAGGGCGAGGCGCGCTACGTCCTTCCAGGGGAAGGACGTGAGGTCAATGCGGGCAAGAGGGGATGGGCACTCGGACCTGGCGCAACGGCTGATTGCATCCATCAACTTCAGCTCCTGAGCGCGATCGGCCCCGATGATCACGGTGTCCCCGACGAACACAATGGGAACCGTGGCCGTCGTCTCACTCAGGTCGTAGGCCGCCATGAGGCGGCGCAGGATTCGCATGGAACCGGGCTCCGAGATCTCGTAGCGGCGCACGGCGAACGCGGGCAAGTCGGAGGCGAGGGCTACGAGGACTTCGTCGATCCGGGCGCAGTCAGGGCACCCGTCTTCGTAGAACGCGACGACCACGGGCAGGTCCTCGGCCGAGCCGCGGAAGCCCGCAACGGCGCAGAACGACAACGCGAGAAGCAAGACCGCCGCGAGACGACCACCCATCTCATCCCTCCCGTCTTCCTGCCGCAAGCAGGGCGGGCAGGAAACCCCGATGAACCCTCTCGTGACCCCGCGGTCTCGCCGCGGTCGGCGGTTCTCCCGTCCCGGCCGCGGCGGTCCCGCATGCATTACGGCTTCAGGATGAACTGGTCCTCGTACGCAAGCGTCCAGGCATTGAGTCCGCCCAGGAGGCTGCGCGCGTCGGTGAACCCCGCGGACAGAAGCTCCTGGACCGCCTGGTCACTGAGGACTCCGTCTTGGTCGTAGAGGACGATGATGACTCCCTTGGGGAGGCGCTCAATCCACGCGGACAGCTCGGCGTACGGGATGTTGAGGGCACCCATGAGGTGCCCGGTCGCATAGGCGCCAGGTTCGCGGAGGTCGATCAAGATGTAGAAGAGGTAGTTGAGGTCGCCCACCGTGATGTTGTACGCCTGAGCACGGAGCACGGTTCCCGCCACGTGCAGGGTGAGCGTTGTCGTCTCGGAGCCCCCCGCGGTGTAATCGACGTAGATTGACTTCACAACGTCGCCGCTGAACCCGCTCGTGTCTACGCGAGCTTCGAGCTGCACGGACTCGCCGGCGGCGAGAGAGTAGTCGGAGAGGGCGGTCGCTGTGCAGCCGCAGCTTGCGCGGACCTTCGAAATCTCGATCGGCTGGGTTCCCGGATTGGAGAGGATGAACGTGTGAACAACGATCGTCCCCTCGACGACGTTCCCGAAGTTGTAGTCCGCGACATCTGCGGACAGCGTGGCGCTCGCCGAGGCGGTTGCGCCCAGCGCGGCAGAGATCAAGAGAGCGAGAAGCATCTTCTTCATTCGTGTCTCCTTTCCATCGAAGACCGGGTCAACTCGTCGGGCCGATCGTCGATACCGAACCTACCCACCGACGGGCCCTCGGTGTCGGAGATCGATCATACGTGGGAACGGCGGAAAAGTCGACTGTGCCGGGATTGGAGGCGTTTGCGGAAGGTTCGCAATCGCCCTATCATTCGTTTGCAGAGAGGGGGGCGGCATGCACGACGTCCGTTTCACGGGTGAGGACATCCTGGCACGCCAACTTGAGCTGGCCGAGGCCAACTACCGGAGGCTCAGGGAGAAGCACGTTCGTTCGATCAGCGTGCTCGGAGCCATCGGCAGCGGCAAGACGACACTCGTCGAGCAGGCGATCGACCGGCTTCAGGGCCAAGGACTCTGCGTGGCCACGATCGCAGCGGACTCCGCCGGAGACGACGACCACCGTCGCTTCGTGGCGCGGGGGGCGAAGTCCGTCAACGTCAACACGCAGGACGACTGTCACTTGGACGCGCACACGGTGGATCACGCGCTGGACGCACTCCCGCTCGACGATGTCGATGTGCTCTTCATCGAGAACGTCGGGAACCTGATCTGCCCCGCCGACTTTCCGCTCGGTGCAGACGCCGAAGTCGTCGTGATCTCGGTCACGGAGGGGGACGACATGGTGCGCAAGCACCCGAAGATCTTCGCCCAGACGGACTTCGTGGTCGTCAACAAGGTGGACCTGGCGGTGGCCGTCGGAGTCGACCCGAAGCGGATCGTCGACGACTACTCGGCGGTGAACCCTCACGGCAAGTTGTTCCTGACCTCGTTGCGACGAGGGGAAGGCCTCGACGAGCTGCTCAACGCCCTGGGACTTGGATGCATGAGTACGCAGTGGTAGACGAGCTGATCGGCGCGCTCGTGCCGAGGCTCGCCGAACATCCCGGGCGGGTGCGGACAGTCGTGGTCCGAAAGGGAGAACTTCGCATCCTCTCTGATCATGCGCTTGCGAACGCCTTCGAGATCCTGGCGCGAGGGACCCGACTCGAAGGTGCGGACCTCGTTCTTGAGACCGTGGCGACCGTCGTGTCGTGCACTACGTGCGGATACCACGGACCCGCAGGACGGTTCGGCGGCGAGGACGACCACTTCTCCATTCCTGTTCTCTCCTGCCCGCAGTGCGGCGCGGATGTCCATGTGGATGCCGGACGCGAGCTCTACGTCGACCACGTCACGCTGTCCGACGATTCGCCGGCCGACGGGTGAGCCGATGACCGTGCGCCGTCGGATCCTTGTCCGTGGGGTCGTCCAGGGCGTCGGGTTCCGCCCGTTCGTGTACCGCACCGCCGTGGCTCTCGGACTCGGCGGGACCGTGTGCAACCGCGGCGACTCGGGCGTCGAGATCTTCGTGGAAGGCGAAGCGTCGTCGGTCGACGCCTTCCTTGTTGCGCTCCGGCGCGACGTGCCTCCGCTCGCGTCGGTGCACGGCGTCTCGGTGGAAGACGTCGTTTCGGTTGGGGAGCGGCGTTTCACGATCTCACCTTCGCAGGGTGAGGGGAGAGCGAGCGGCACGATCCCGCCGGACACGGCGATCTGCCCGGCGTGTATGGGCGAGGTGCGAGGCGCGACGCGATACAGCGGGTACTGGGCGACGAGCTGCACCGATTGCGGACCTCGATTCACGATCATCGAGGGACTTCCCTACGACCGCCCGCGCACCGCGATGCGGGACTTCCCGCTGTGCCCCGCCTGCGAGGCCGAGTACCTCGACCCCGCGAACCGGCGGTACCACGCGGAGTCCACGGCCTGCCCGGCTTGCGGGCCGCGCCTCTCCTTCGACGGCTCGGGAGACGAGCCGATCGGTCGCGCGGCGATGGCCCTCGCGAACGGGAAGATCATGGCGATCAAGGGACTCGGAGGAACACACCTCGCCTGCGATGCGACGGAAGCCGGCGCAGTGGAGCTCCTGAGGCGACGGCTCGGTCGCGGAGGGCAACCGTTCGCTGTCATGGCGAGCGAAGCGATGGTGCCTTCGTTCGCCGTTCCCGACGAGAGGGAGTGGGAACTCCTGCGGCGGCCGGAGCGACCGATCGTCGCCGTACGGCAGCGGGACGGCGCGCTTCCCGAGGCGGTGGCGCCCGGCCTCCACACGGTCGGCGTCATGCTCCCCTACACGGCGCTTCACGCGCTCCTCTTCGAGCGCCTCCGGGGACCCCTCGTGATGACGAGCGCGAATCGTCCGGGGCGCCCGATGTGGATCGAGGACGAGGAGATCGCCCGCAAGTCCGCCGGGATTGCCGACCACCGGCTGACCCACAACCGGCGGATTGTCGCTCGCTGTGACGACTCGGTCGTGCGTCGGGCGGGCGGAAGGACCGTCTTTCTCCGTCGATCGCGCGGGTACACGCCGGCCCGCTTCCCCATCGACCTCGGTGCAGAACCGATCCTCGCCCTCGGACCCGAGACGGGCCTCACGTTCGCCCTGTACGACGCGGTCGGGCTGACGATGTCGCAGCACATCGGATCGGTCGACAACCTCGAAACGTACGGCTTCCTGGAGGAGGCCGTCGAGCACATGCAGCGGCTGCTCGGCGTTGGCGCTCCGCGAATCGTCGCGTGCGACGCCCATCCGCGGTTCCTCACGACGGCGCTTGCCGAGAAGATGACGCTTGCGTCGGGCGGCAGAGCCGTCCGCGTCCAGCACCACGTGGCGCACGTCGCCTCGGTGATGGCCGAGCACCACCTGGAGGAGGCCGTCGGCATCGTCCTCGATGGCTACGGGTACGGGGCTGACGGTTCGGCATGGGGAGGCGAGATCCTCGCGACGAGCGACGGGACGGTCGAGCGGGCGGGCTCACTTCGTCCGGTGCGCCTCCCAGGCGGCGATCTCGCAACGCGGTTCCCGCTGCGTGTGGCCGCCGCCTACCTCGCAGAGGGCGGCGGCGATCTCGCAAAGATCGAAGCTGCGTTACGCGAACGCGGTCTATCGTCGGAGGCCGCCGCGGTGGTTTTGCGGCAGTGGGAGAGCAGAGTGAATGCGCCGCGCACCACGAGCGCGGGCCGTTTCCTCGACGGGATTGCGGCGTGGCTTGGTGCCTGCCGGGAGCGAACGTACGAAGGAGAACCGGCGATGAGGCTCGAGGCGCTCGCGGCCCGTGGGAAGCCGCTCGGTCTCGACGTGCCCGTTCGCCGGTCGGGGTCCCAGTACGTGATCGATCTCATCCCCGTCTTTCGTGCGCTGGTCGAAGCGTCCTACACCGAGCCGGCCGAGCGCGTCGCGGCGACGGCCCAAAGTGCCCTGGCGCGAGGCATGGCGGCGGCGGCGGTTGCGGTCGCGGAGGGACGCGGGATTCGCACCGTCTGTCTGTCGGGGGGAGTCGCCGTGAACGACGCGATTGCTTCCGAAGTACGTACGGCGGTGGAAGGGGCGGGGCTTACGTTCCGAACGAACGAGTGGACACCGTGCGGCGATGGGGGCGTGGCGTTCGGCCAGGCCGTGGCGGCCGGGCTTGGGTGGCGCCTGCTCGTTGCGGGCGAACCCGATGCAGCAGCCGGCAAGAGCGACAACAAGGCCGTGGACTAGGGTTGCGAGGCGCTCAGTTCCGCCTGAGCGATAGGTTTGTCCTGGCCCGTTGCCTGATGCGAAGGGTCCGCGTCTACGGTGCCAGCGATGGGTTCGCGAGCCATCCCAGGACTTTGCGATCCCACTCCGCCTGCGCGGCGGAGTTGTTGCTATGGTCGGTCTCTCGGTCGTACTGGCTTTGCACCGTGAGCATGCGGTCGAGGATCGGGTCCGCCGTGCAGTGCAGAAGCTGGCGCAGGGCCTCCTTCGTGGTTTGCGGAATCGGCAGGAGCCTGCACAGAGCGGTCTCGAGCTTGCGGCGGTAGACCTCGTTCAAGTTGAAGTGGGTCTGTTCGTGCTTCAGCGTCTCTGCCGTCATCCGCGGGCCGTAGGCCCAGGAGCGAGAGGGATCCATGAAGTTGAACACGGAGATGGAGGTTACCGTGACCAACTCAGGCGACGTTCCGCACTGAACGGTGTACTGGTACGGCCAGGAGATCGTCATGTGGATGGCGGCCGCGTCCGTCAGACTGGCCACGTTCGTGGGCACGGGGCCACGAAAGTCGCTCCAGGACAGCGGGCGGCTTGAGCTCCAACAGACTGCCCCGACCGGCAAGTCGTAGGCGCTGGCGGTCCCGGTGAACAACACGAGCACGACGAATGCTACGGCGGGAAGCAGAAAACGCAGTTTCATGAGGTGAGCCCGTCCCCCTTTCGTAGGCGCATCGTACAGGGTGGGTGTGAACGTTGTGTGAATGCGCGGCGACTACCAACCGCGTCCGCCGCCGCCGCCGAATCCCCCGCCGGAGAAGCCGCCGCCAAACGTGGAGTGGCCGCCCCACGCCGAGCGTCCGGTCGTCGGAGCTGTTCGCGGCATCGAGACGAACGTGCTCTGCATCCCCATGGCGAGGCGGCCGAGCGACAGGCCAAACAGGTGGCCGTTGAACGTCGGCCCGCCCGAATACCACTGCGGCGGTTCGCGGAGGAGCCCCTCGAACTGGCGTACCCAGATCGACGTGAGTCCGAGGGCAACGGCGTACGGGAGGAGCTTCTCGAACCGCTCGGGGTTCTTCGCGGGCGCGTCGGTGAACTCGATTCGGTCGACCTCGGCGCGATGGATGTACTCCGAAAGCCCAAGAACCTCTGCGAGAGCTTCCGTCCCCTTGACCGTCTTGCGCGGCATGATCGGCGAGAAGGCGAGGACGACGAGCCCCGAGAGGGCGAGGGCGGCTCCCGTGTAGACGGAAGCGTACATAACCCCCAGGCCGACCCCCGCGGCGACGAGGGCTCCCGCCCATCCGGCGTACGACGCCCGCACCCTCTCCGGATTCCTTGCGTAGAGCTTCTTTCCGATCAGTTCGTCGAACAGACGCATGCGGATGGTCGGCAGGTGTTTGTAGAACCGGTTCTCGAGCGAGTCGAGCGACGTCTCCTTCGCTTCCGAGCTTGGGAAGATCGCCTCGTAGAGCGCTCTCTCCGCCGCGGACAGGTCGTCGGGCGAGCGCCGCCCGCGGACGAACGTGTACTTCGTCGACGAGCCGCCGACCCAGGCACGGGCCTTCTCGGCAAGCGACTCGGCCTCGGGCGACTCCTCGCGGATCGTGAGGTAGCCGCCGACGGCGAGGCCGATCACCATCGCCGAGACGTCGCGCAGGTCCATCCGATCGTCGACGAGCACGCCAGCGGCTCCGGGCCCGAGGTCGGAAGGGGGCTCGAAGGCAGGAGCGATCACGCCCTTTCGAGGGTCCTTCCCGATGCGGTACCAGAGGACGATCATGAACACCAAGGTCGCAATCGGGAGCGCGGCGAGCTTGTTGTCCCAGAGGAAACGTCCGAGTTTCTCGGCGAACGTCGGCGGCGTAATGGGAAGCAAGCCTCGAGGGATGGAAACGTCGATCGTCAGCCCGGAACCTGGGTTGAGGGTTCCGGTCGTGAAGACGAATCGACCGGCGGAGTCGACCGTGGCAGGTTGCCCGAGCGCCGTGCTCTCCTTCGGCCCCACGTAACTCGCCGTGCTCACGTTCTCAATAGGTGTCCCGGAGGGCAGAGCGAACACCGCCGTCGTACGTCGGATGGGGATCTCCCAGTCATTGCCGGTGACGTTCCAGTAGAGTTGAAGGTAGTCGTCGTGGAAGAGAAGTGCGCGGCGGGCGGTGTACGCGATTCGATAGACGTGGGTTCCGATGATGGCGCGGTCTGGGTCCCCGATTCGAACGTACTCGCGCGTTCCCGAGCGTCGAGTTTCGACGGGGACCGGCTCGCCGTCCATCGTCACTTCGCCGACGCGGAGGTCGATCGTCACACGCTTGCCGAGGCGGGTCCTCTCTGAGACCGGAATGTATCGTTCGATTCCATGGTGGGGAGTCACGAAGACCGCCCTCAGGGTCTCGACTACGTCGAGGTCGCCCGTCGACGTCAGGTTGACCGCGGCGTCGAAGCTATCGATGTAGAGGGTTGCCCCGGCGCAGACTCCGACCGCGACAACAAGACACAGGGCGGCGGCGAGAGCGCGCATCAGAACTTGACCTTCGGCGCTTCGCGCTGCTCCGCGTCCTCGAGCATGTAGAACTCGCGCGGCTTGAACCCGAACAGGCTCGCGACGAGGCTGCCGGGGAAGACCTGGAGTGCCGTGTTGTAGTCGCGGACGACGGCGTTGTAGTACCGGCGGGACTTCTGGACGGCGTCCTCGACCTCCTCGAGCGATCCCTGCAGCTGGAGGAAGTTCTCGTTCGCCTTCAGTTGAGGGTACGCCTCGGCGACCGCGAACAGGTTGACCATCGCGTTTCGCAACTGGGTCTCTGCGGCGGCCAGCTCCTTCGGCCCCGTCGCCGCCTGCGCGTGGGCGCGGGCCTCGGTGACCTTCGTGAACACTTCCTTCTCGTGAGTTGCGTACCCCTTGACCGTCTCGACGAGGTTCGGAATGAGGTCCCAGCGTCGCTTCAGCTGGGTGTCGATGTCGCGCCACGACTCCTCGCCCTGCACTCGAAGGCGCACAAGGCGGTTGTAAACTCCACTGGCCCACAGCACGATGATGACCACGGCGGCCAGGATGCCGATCAAGACGGGACTCATCTCTCCTCCTTAGATTCTCACATTGATTCTAGTCGGGGCCAGCGAGGACGCCAAGGCGCGGAGATGTCGAGCGGGCGAGATCTCGCGTTCTTGCGGTCCAGAGCGGACAAGGGTATCCTCGAAGCGCCGTCCAATGACGTGGCAGGGAGGCGATGATGTTCAAGCGTCTGTTTACGCCGGGACCGACCCAAGTGCGTCCGGAGATCCTCAAGGAGTTGGCGACACCGCAGATCCACCATCGATCGCCGGAGTTCTCCGAACTGTACGCGGCGATCCAGCCGAAGCTTCAGCAGGTTCTCTACACGAAGAACCCCGTACTCCTGTTCACGTCTTCGTCCACGGGGGCGATGGAGGCCGGGGTCACGAACTTGGTCGCCAAGCGCTGCCTGAACCTGGTGAACGGGGCGTTCTCGCACCGGTGGCATGAGATCACGAAAGGGAACGGAGTTCCGTGCGACGAGTTCGCGATCCCTTGGGACACGGCGATCAAGCCCTCCATGGTCGACGAGCAGCTTGCGACCGGGAAGTACGACGCCGTGACCCTCGTGTTCAACGAGACCTCAACGGGGATGATGAACCCGCTCGAGGCGATTGCCGAGGTCGTGCGACAGCACCGCGATGTCTTCCTCTTGGTGGACGCCGTTAGCGGCATGGCGGGCGCGAAGATTGACACCGACGCATGGGGTATCGACTACGTCCTGGCTGGCGTTCAGAAGGCGTTCGCGCTTCCCCCCGGCCTCGCTGTGGCTGCCGTAAGCGAGCGGGCGCTCGAGCGCGCGAAGGTCGTCCCTCCACGGAGCTACTACTTCAACCTGCCGGATATGTACAAGTTCCATCAAAAGAACCAGACCCCGGCCACGCCGGCGATTC
>JBDKUT010000109.1:0-2168 GCA_039679545.1 Thermotogota bacterium | reverse complement strand
CTCCGCATTCTGCGAAGCGGCCTGGACGGGTCCCGTGGGTCCCGTCTCCGCGCCGGACGCCGGAGCGGTGGATTCCGCAGTGCCGGCCTGCGCCCGGGTGGTGTCGGGCTGAGGCTGCTGGGTCTGCGGCTCCTCTTGACGCGGCTCTTCCTTCGGCTGTCCGCGCTGGCCGAGGCCGGCGAACTCGCGGAAGAAGGCCGCGCACATGCCGATGTAGCGTGCATCCTCGTCGGTCATCGGGCGCTTGACGCCGAAGCCGGCCGCGGTCGCGAAGCGGCTGAACACCTTCTCCGGATCGTCCCGGAGCTCCTCGATCATTTCCTTGGTGCTCTTGTCGGTCTTCGACCAGTCGAAGGCGTGCACCGACGCCCACATGACGTTGACCTTCGCGCCGACGTTGTTCGGTGCTTCGCGGCGGTCCATCGCGTTGCGGATGTCGAGCATCATCGCGTCCGTCGAGCGCTGGATCGCGCTGATCTGCACCCGCTCCTTCGACTTGATCTCGGTCTCCTGCAGCTTCCGCTTCTCGTCCCGCTCTTCCTGCTCACGGCGCTTGCGGTCGATCCACTCCCGCTCTTCCTGCTTCTGCTTCACCTGTGCGCCGTTGAACTTCTCGTAGGCCTCCATCATCTTGGTGATGTCGAACTTGTCGTTGTCCCCCTTGGCGGTCTTCACCATCGACACGAGGTTCTGCACGACCATCTGGTTGACCGTCGCCATGGCCGCCATCGCCTCGGGGCCCTGGGTCATCTTGACGATCTCGAGCGCCTCGGAGAAGCCTCCACGTTGCTGGCCCTGGTTCGCGATCGCCGCCTTGACGACCTCGACCAGCGCGTCGTCCCGCTTGCTCCCGCCGCCGTCGGCGAGCTTCTGCTCGAGTCGCTGCACGGTGTCCTGCAGCGGCTTGATGATGTTCTGCAGCCGTTGCTCTTCCTCGGCGCGGCGGGCCCGCTCCTCGGCGGCGTCGACGCGGCGCTTCATGTCCTCGATCTGTTGCTGGTAGTAGCCGACCTGCCCGTTCCAGACGCCCATCGGCACGGCCGACTGCCCGGGCATCTGCGGCATCCCTGGCATCCCACCGGGGGCGACGTACCCGGCCGCAGCCATCATTTCGCGGAGCTTCTGGTCGATGTCCATGTTCACCTTCCATCCCCTGCAGAACGGCTTCCCGGTGTTGGCGGGGTACTTCAAGGCGCTGCCGTTTCCGAGCGGCCTGCCGATGGAGTTGGGGTTCCCCGTCGCGTAGTAGATCCGCACCCAGAACGTGTTCCCGCCGACCCACGTCGGGATGTAGGTCTCCGGCATGTAGGCCCGGGTCATCGTGACCCGGGAGAGCATCCCGCACGAGATCATTTCCCCGCCGTGCTCGTCGTCCTCGTAGTCCACGAAGACGTTGACGAGCAGATCGGTCTCGCGTCCGCTCGATGCCGCTCTGGCTTCCCGTGCCGGGTCGCCGTCACGCCGAGGCTGGTCCGGAAAGTCGTCTCCGCCGCCGTCGTCCCTGCTCGGCTCGGGTTGCTGCGCCCATGGCGGTAGGGGAGCCTGGGACGCCTGCGGCATCCCGGCGAACATCGGGATGCGGTTGTCAAACTCCGGCTGCCTCGGCATCGCGCCCGGGGGACCCATATTCAGATCGGGACCGGCGCTCGCCGACTCCGCCGGCGCCGGGAGCTCGACGGAGCCCTCGACCTCGGCGTCCGGGATCTCGTCGTCGTCGATCGGGTCGGGCACGCGCTCGTCGTCCGGCTCCTCCGGCTCGACGACGGGCGGTGGCACGGGATCCGGCCTGGGTTTACGCGCCACGCTTCGCCTCCATGTACTTGACCTGCTCGGCGAACGCGGCGAGTGGCGACAGCCACATGACGAAGTACCCAAGGCCGACGCCGGCGGCCGCCGCGCACACCGGACCGAGGGCGCTCGAGGCCCACCACGGCAGCATCGGCTCGATCCACGCCGGCACGAACGCCCTGGTCTGCACGACGATCTCCGCCGCCGCCCCGGCCCACCCGAACGAGCAGGCCGGGCACTTCGAGATCGCTCGGTAGAACGAGCATCGCTCGGCGAGGCGACGCCTGGACTTCGCGGTGTGCGGATCGCCGGCGAGCAGGAACGCCGCGCACGAGCAGAAGAGAATCCTGAGGGTCACTGCTTGCCACCACGCAGCTTCC
>JBDKUT010000108.1:0-44385 GCA_039679545.1 Thermotogota bacterium | reverse complement strand
ACAAAGTGGCGCGCATCGCCGCAGCCAGGAAGCTTCTACTGCTGGCGCATGCTATCTACGAAAGTGGCGAGCCGTTCAGGGCTCCGGCCGAGGAGGTGACTTGACATTCGATACAGCATCTGACCCCGGCGCCTGGCTAGAGCTAGCTGGCGTCCGCTATGGCGCCCGAGAAGAGGATGGCAAGGATACAAGATACGGGCGTAACGCCAACGATGCAGCTTCGCAATTCTGGAGGATTCCGACGGGGCGAAAGCGCGCGTCCCGGCGGGCGACGTGCACGCAGCCGTTCCATGATGCGTCCGACGACTACGCGGGCAACGGTCTACGAGACGTTCGGGGCGCTCAGAATGCGCAGCAGTTCCAGCGCGGCCTCGTGCTCGGGCTCCGCTGCAAGGACGAGGCGGCAGAGCTCGCTTGCGTATTCCTCGTCCCCCGCGCTGTGGCTCGCTTGCGCGAGCCCGTAGAGGGCACCTGGCAAGGGTTTATGGATCTTGACGCAGGCCCGCAGGAGACGCCGAGCCATCTCGTGCTCCCCAAGCGCTCGGTAGGCGCTGGCCAGACCCGTGAGCGACTCCCAACTCGCGAGTTCGTGGCTGGGGTCAGCCGTCACGAGGGCCAGAACGCGATTGTATGGGGGAGTCGATTCGCGGCGCAGGCGCGCTCCGCCGGCCCAAAGGAGTTCCCCATTCTCGAATTCGGCGCTGTCGCCTTCGGCGGTGAAGAAGAGACCCGGCGCATGCTCGTGAAGCCGCATCCTGCACTCCCCACGCTCAGCGCAAAGGTATCCGTCCCTGAGAACGACCGGCATCCATTGCGGTCCAAGATCGCCGTCCTCGATCGCGAGTCGATAGATGCCTACGAGCTCTTGCCACTCCGGCTTGTTCGGACCGGGGGAATCGAACGGGGTGTGGTCGACCGCAAACTCGCCAGAGACGAACGGACCGAGAGCCTGTATTTCGAGTGGCTGGCCGTCGCTTCCAACCCTGAATGTGATTCGGTTTCCCCTTTGCGTTGCGAATGTTCTCGGCGCACAGGGCCGCAGCGGCCGGCCATTCAGTAGGAGCGTCCCCGCTTCCTCCCGGACTTCGTACGCAAGTCCGCGATCGAGGAAGGTTCCTTGCAGACGGCGTAGCTCATTCGAGTCGACTTCGACGGCCACCTCGCCGCCGAACGGCGGGCGCGCCGCCCCAGGACGGACGTAGCCTCGCAGCGCAGCAAGCCTCTCCAGGACAGGCAGGCTCGCGCTCTCTCCAAGATCATAGGCCTCCTCCTGGTTGATCGCGAGAGCGACGCCGAGGTTCGCTTCGGGCATCCATGCTTGCACGGCCGCATAACCATAGCCACCACCACCATGCTGGAGCACGTCGAGAGCCCGTGAAGAATCGATAGCGATGCCGAGTCCGTATCCGCCCCTCTGTCCCTCCGCGGCGTACTGAACGCTCGTCATCTCCCGCAGGAGGTCCGGGCGAACCACGGGCACCCCATCCACGGTGCACCCCCGCAGATGGAATGAGATGAAGCGCGCAGCATCGCTGGCTGAGATATAGAGGCCGCCGGCTCCGAGCATGGGCACAGGGACGCGCCGCCTCTCATGTGCCCCGCTGTGGCCGGGAGCACAGAACTCCGTAGGATCGTACGTCGCGGTCGTGATGCCGAGTGGAACGAGGAGGTCCTCTCGCACGAAGTCAGGGAATGCCTTTCCGGTGAGCCGTTCGATCGAGTACGCAATGAGATCCATTCCGAGGTTCGAGTAGCCAAAGCGTTCGCCGACCGGGAACCGCAGCCACGTCTTGCCCATACTGCGGATGTGCTCCTCGAACGTACACGGACGCAGGTCGTCGTTGTTCCCCACCGGCGCCTCGTGACCCAAGCCGGAGCGATGAGTGAGCAAATGGCGGAACGTGATCTTGTCACACTCCTTGTCCCCCCAGCGGCTGCGGACACGGAACTCGGGGACCACCTCCCGAAGCCGATCATCCAGGCTGATAAGGCCGCGCGTGGCGACAACCAAGAACGCGGTGGCGGTATACGTCTTGCCAATGGATTGCACGCTGAACGGCGTTTCCGACGTGATTGGTCGTTGCGTGCGTCGGTCGGTGACGCCGAAGCCCTCGCTCCACAGAACTCGATCCCCCTCGACAAAGGTGACGGCGAGCCCCGGGACACCCCGCGACGTCATCTCGCGTTCGATGTGCACGCGAAGCTCGTCGAAAACAGCAGCATCGTGAACCGACGCGGATTGCACTGCGATCGTCATAGCGAAATCCTTTCTGTCTCTACTCTCTCGAACACCCTGTGCATCCGGCCCGGCGGCGCTCTGTACTCGCACTCACTCCTCGCAAACGAAAATGAGTAGCTCGCCCCCGAGTTCTGGTTCACCGAGTGATGACCCGCGCCGAAACGGCTCTTGATTTAGACTTGGTCCAAAGTTATATTGCCTCTACTATGCCCCCCCAGAAGCGGATGGCGAGAATGCGCGATGCAGGAGTAACGCCGACGATGCAGCGTCTGGCGATCCTCGAGTTCTTGGAGGGGACGAAGGCGCATCCGACGGCCGACGAGGTGTATACGGCAGTGCACAAGACGTACCCGACAATCGCGCGGGCGACGGTCTACAACACGCTCGAGGCGCTCACAAAAGCGGGCGCGATCCTGCAGTTGACGATGGACCAGGGCGCGGCGCGGTACGACGCAGATACGGGACCGCACGTGCACTTCCGCTGCCGGGTGTGCGAGAAGGTCTACGACATCGACGCGCGACAACAGCGATGCCTGGGTAAGGAAGTGGACGGCCACCAAGTTGAGGCGATCCGAACGTATGCGTTCGGGGTCTGCGCGTCGTGCCGCGAAGAGGGGAAGCCCGGGCCTGAGGGTGCCGCGACTGGAGATGGCAAACGTGGAAAGAAGCCGCAGGCACCTTCTGTGAGCACACCGACCGCGGGAACCGCGCCGGAGAACGGCTCGAGAAGACGTTCTCCTGACGCGTCCGACGGCTCCCGCGCAAGGAGGACGCGCAATGCCTCCTGAACTTCCTGAGGTCGAGACCTTCGTGCGTGGGTTGGCTCCGGCGGTCGGTCGGACGATCGCGTCGGCCGATGTGCTCGACACGCGCCTTGCGGTGACTGCAGAGGACATCGCCGGCGCGCGGATCGCCGCGATCGTGCGGCGGGGAAAGTACATCCGGATCGAGTTCGAGGACGGACGAAGGCTGGTCGTGCACCTGCGGATGTCGGGACGGTTGCGGCTTGACTGCGACGAATGCGAACGGGACTACGTGCGCATGATCCTTCACCTTGACGATGGGACGGCCGTTTACTTCGTCGACCCACGACGGCTGGGAACCGCTGATGTTTGCGAAGACGGGGACGATGCGCCGCTCGGCGTCGAGCCGCTAGATCCGCTGTTCACACGAGCGGTTCTCAGCAAGCTCACGAGTGAGTCGCGGGCGCCGATCAAATCCTTCCTCCTCGATCAGCGGAAGGTCGCGGGGATCGGAAACATCTACGCCGCAGAGGCCTTGTGGCAGGCGCGCATCGACCCGCGCCGTCGGGCGAACGAGCTCACGGGAGTGGAGATCGGCCGGTTGCACAAGGCAATCGTCGGCGTGCTCGGCGAGGCGGTCGCACAGCTCGGAACGACGCTCGGGTCGAGCGTGTCCGACTACCGCCCGACAGCGGCCGAGGGAGGGTCATATCAGAACCACCTTGCCGTCTACGGACGCGAGGGAGAACCGTGCGAGCGTTGCAGAGAGACGATCGAGCGGGTCATCCAGGCCGGGCGGTCGACGTGTTTCTGCCCGAAGTGCCAACGATAGAGAGAAAGGACGACGCATGAAGCTCAAGGGATCGAAGACCGAGAAGAACCTGCTCACCGCGTTCGCCGGCGAGTCGCAGGCGCGCAACCGCTACACGTACTACGCGTCGCAAGCAAAGAAGGACGAGCTGATCCAGATCGAGGCCGTCTTCACGGAAACGGCAGACCAGGAGAAGGAGCACGCGAAGCAGCTGTTCAAGTTCCTCGAGGGCGGCGACGTCGAGATCGCGGCCGCGTTCCCCGCCGGCGTGATCGGGACGACGGCCGACAATCTGCGCGCGGCGGCGGGCGGCGAGCACCACGAGTGGTCGGCGATGTACCCGGAGTTCGCTGTGGTGGCGCGGCAGGAGGGGTTCAAGGAGATCGCCGCCGTCTTCGAGGCCATTGCCATTGCGGAGAAGCAGCACGAACGCCGCTACCTCGCGCTCGCGAAGAACATCGAATCGGGCACCGTCTTCAAGAAACCGACGTCGGTCGTCTGGCGCTGCCGCAACTGCGGCTACCTCCATACGGGAACCGAGGCCCCCGTTCAGTGCCCGGCGTGCGCCCATCCGCAGGCGTATTTTGAGCTTCTCGCCGAGAATTGGTAGAAAGGATGAAGAGGGGAGACAAGAGATAATCGGAAGAGAAGGCGAGAGATGACGTTCACGTTCTCGAGCGACCCGGCGGTGATCAGCCCGGCGCTGTTCCAGATCACGCACGGTCTATACATCGTCACGGCTAGGGCGAGCGGCCGGGCGAACGGCCAGTGCCTCGACGCGCTGATGCAGATCACGAGCGCGCCGCAGCGCGTCGCCCTCGGAATTGGGAAGCGAACGCTGACGCACGAGATGATCGCCGCGACGGGGCACCTCGTCGTCAGCGTCCTCGACCGCGCCGACCCCGCCTGTTCGGACACGATCCGACGATTTGGGTTTCAATCGGGGCGCGATGTCGACAAGTTTGCCGACTTCCCCCACGAGACGACGGAGCGCGGGATTCCCTACCTCCCGAATGCGGTGGCCGTCTTCGAGCTCTCCGTGCTGCCGGAGTTTACACAGGATCTCGGGACGCACACGCTCTTCGTCGCCTTGGTCGACCGGGCCGCGAGCCGCGAGGGCGGGGAGCCTCTGACGTACAACGAGTACCGAAAGTCGATGCGAAGGAAGTGATCGCGATGGACAAGTGGATCTGCACGGTGTGCGGGTACGTGTACGACCCCAGCATCGGAGACCCGACGAGCGGGATTCCCGTCGGCACCTCGTTCGCCGACTTGCCGGAGGACTGGGTCTGCCCAGACTGCGGGGTGGGAAAGGAGCTGTTCGAACAGGTTCCGTAGACAGGATAACGACTCTGCCCGTTCGCCCGTCGCGGACGGCAGAGTCAACCAGATGGGATGAACCCAACGAGAGAGATAGGGGTATATAGAGTGCCGCGCCCGAGCTCGACACCAGGGAAGGGGACTACGGGACGGAGTTCGGCGGGCTCGGTGCGCGGCACATTCTGCGATCAGAGCATGTTGTTCACCCTAGCAAGTCGCGGTTCACGTTTCTACGAGACAAAGAGAGGAAGGCTCCTATGAGTGTCAGAACGATCTGCCCGGGTGTCGACCGGCTCGCGGCCGAGGACTGGGATCGACGGCTGTTCGACGAACTCATCCCACTCCCGGACGGAACGAGCTACAACGCGTACCTTGTCCGAGGAAGCAAGAGAACGGCTCTTATCGACACAGCGGATCCGACAAAGGCCGACGTCCTCTTGTCCGCGCTCGACTCCGTTGCTCGGATCGACGACCTCGTGATCCAGCACGTCGAGCAGGATCACTCGGGGACGGCGCCCGCGGTCGTAGAGCGCTATCCAGACGTGCGTGTTCTCGCGAGCCCGAAGGCGAAACCGATGATTGTCGACCACCTAGGAATCCCCGCCGAGCGCATCACGACCGTCGAGGATCGAGAGACCGTGTCGCTCGGCGATCGAACGCTCGAGTTCATCCACGCTCCGTGGGTCCACTGGCCGGAGACGATGCTCACGTACCTGCGCGAGGAGCGCATTTTGTTCACGTGCGATTTCTTCGGCTCGCACCTTGCGACCTCGGACCTCTACGCCACAGATCGTGCGCGCGTCTACGAGGCAGCAAAGCGCTACTACGCCGAGATCATGATGCCGTTCGCCGGGCTCATCCAAAAGCATCTCGAAAAGCTGAGCGACATCGACATCGGTGTCATCGCGCCGAGCCACGGCCCCGCCTACAAGGATCCATCATTCATCGTCGCCGCGTACCGCCACTGGGTGAACGACCCTCCGTCCAACCTCGTCCTCATCCCGTACGCCTCGATGCACGCCAGCACGGCGAAGATCGTCGATCACCTTGTCACTGCGCTCGGTGAGAGGCACGTCGCGGTTCAGCCCTTCAACATGACAGTCACCGACGTGGGGCAGTACGCCGCGCGGCTCGTCGACGCCGCCACGGTGGTCTTTGCGACGCCTACGGTCCTCGTGGGACCCCATCCGAGCGTCGTCTTTGCCGCGTACCTGACTGCGGCTCTGCGTCCGAAGCTCCGCTACGCCGCCACGATCGGGTCGTTCGGCTGGGCGGGCAAGGCACCGGAAACAGTTCGTTCGCTGTGCTCGAGCCTTCAGGTCGAGTGGCTTGACTCGGTGTTCGCGCGAGGCGCGCCGAACGCGGAGACGTACAAGTCTCTCGACACGCTTGCCGACGAGATCGCGAGACGACACAAGGAGTTGTCGTAGGAGAATCGATGGACGAACAAAGCGTCTTCATCGCAGGAGCGGCCGGAGAAGGGATTCAGACCATCGGTGACGTGGTCGCGCGCGCGTTCCTTGCCTATGGGTATCCCGTTTTCGCCGTGCAGGAGTACGAGTCGCGGATCCGCGGGGGCAACTCGAGCCATCGCCTGCGGATCGCGTCCGAGCCGGCCAACGCTCCGCGGCGCGACGCCGACGTTCTCCTGGCACTGAACCCCAAGGCCCGCGACCATTACGTTCCGGATCTGCGGGCCGGAGGAACACTGCTCGCCCCGGAAGCCGCCGACGAGGAGACGATCGTCGTGCCGTTCCACGATCTTGCGGTCAAGCATGGCGGGTCGGATCTCTACGCGAACGCCGTCGCTGCGGGGGCGCTGGCCGCGGTCCTCGGTCTTCCCATCGAGATCGTCGTGCAAGCACTCACCGCCGCGGTCACCCGTCATGGAGACGCGGTGGTCGCGGGGAACGTCTCCGCGGCCGAGGCGGGGTTCGAGACCACTCGCGTCGCGCTGGGCAGGCGAGCTCCAAAGTCCTTGCCCCGGCGAGAGGCCACCTACGCGTTCGTCTCCGCCCACGACGTGATTCCGCTCGCCGCCGCGGCGGCCGGATGCCGGTTCATGTCCGCGTACCCGATGTCGCCGTCGACAGGAATCATCACCGCGTTTGCGCACGACCCGAAGCTCGGTGTGTTCGTCGAGCAGGCCGAGGACGAGATCGCAGCGATCGAGATGGCCCTCGGAGCAAGCGCCGCCGGCGCCCGTGCGATGACAGCGACCTCGGGGGGAGGGTTCGCGCTGATGGTCGAATCGGTCAGCCTTGCCGGGATGATCGAGACGCCGATCGTCGTCGTGCTCGGCCAGCGCCCGGGTCCCGCGACCGGTCTCCCGACGAGGACTGCGCAGGAGGATCTCCTGTTTGCGATCCACGCCGGACACGGAGAGACGCCGCGCCTCGTCTTCGCTCCCGCAGATCCCCAGGACGCGATCGAGAAGACGGTTCGCGCGTTCGATCTCGCCGACCGATACCAGATCCCCGCGATCGTGCTCTCGGACCAGTTCCTCGCCGACTCGCGTTTCTCGCTTCCGGCGATGTCGCTCCCGAGCGAGATTCCCGATGCGCACCTCGCCGACCCAGACACGATCGACGGCAAATACCGGCGGTACGCGCTGACCGAGGACGGCGTCTCGCCGCGCCTCTATCTGGGTCAGGCGGAGGACCTCGTGTACCTCGACAGCGACGAGCACACCGAGGAGGGACACATCACCGAAGATGTCCGGGTCGTGCGCCCGTCGATGGTCGAGAAGCGGCTCGAGAAAGGGCGCAGGCTTCGAGGCGAGATCGCGCCGCCCTCGCGCAACCGGGACGAGGATGCAGAGATGATCCTCCTTGGCTGGGGGTCGACGAAGGGAGCCATCGACGAGGCGGTGGTCCGCCTGCGTGGGACCGGTCGCCGGGTTGGAGCGCTCCACTTCACGGAGCTGTGGCCGCTGCCGGAGATCGCGTGGCGCGACGACGTCGACTACTGGACGGTCGAAGGGAACGCGACCGGCCAGTTGGCTCGCCTCTTGGGGAGCGACGGCGGTCTTCGAGTCGAAGGGCGAATCGGTCGGTACGACGGCCTGCCGCTCGACGCGACGACGATCGTGGAGGCGCTCGCGTGACGACGACCCAGGACTACCGCAGCCCGATCGAGAACCAGTGGTGCCCCGGCTGCCCGAACTACGGGATTCTGACGGCTCTCGAGCGTGCGCTTGTCGCCTTGGGGCGCGCGCCGCACGAGGTGTGTCTCGTGTCGGGGATCGGGCAAGCGGCGAAGCTGCCCCACTACCTGCGCTGCCACGCGTGGAACGGCCTTCACGGTCGGGCGATCCCGGCCGCAATCGGAATCCACGTCGCGAATCCGACGCTCACGACGATCGTCACATCGGGAGACGGAGACCTGTATGGTGAGGGCGGCAACCACCTCCTGCACGCGTTCCGCCGCAACCCCGACATCACGGTGATCGTGCACGACAACCGCATCTACGCCCTGACCAAGGGGCAAGCGTCGCCGACAACGCCGCGGGGGGAGCCGACGCGCCTGCAATTCGACGGAGTGGAGATCGATCCGGCTCAGATGCTCGCCACCGCCGTCGTCCACGGCTGCTCGTTCGTGGCGCGGGGGTTCGCGGGAGACCTCGAAGGTCTGTCGACCCTCCTCGCGCGCGCGATCGCCCACCGCGGTCTGTCGTTCGTCGACGTCATCCAGCCGTGCATCACGTGGGGGAAGCACCCGCTTGCCTGGTACCGCGAGCGCGTCGTCCCGGTGCCCGCCGATCACAACGCGACGGACCGCAGCGCCGCTTTGGGCCTCGCCCTCGACAGCCCGGATCGGTTCCCCGTGGGGGTCCTCTACGAAACCGCGGAGAGACCTGTGTTCGCCGAGTCGTACCGGACTCGCGTCGGCGACGGGCCGCTCGCGAGACTGCCGCGCGTCGAGCGCGCGGAGATCGAAGCTCGCCTCGCGGCGTTTGTCGTGAACAAGGACTAGAAAGAGAAAGGAGGTCGCATGGAGATCGTCCGCGTCGGGACCGCGGCGCCGCGGTTGGCGCTGAAGGATCAGGACGGAGATCTTGTGAACCTGACTACGCTCCAAGGGAAGCGCGTCCTTCTCTCGTTCCACCCGCTCGCCTGGACGGAGGTCTGTCGCCTTCAGATGCAGGCGCTCGAGGCGAGGGTGACCGACTTCACGCGCTTGGGCACCGTGCCGCTCGGCGTCAGCGTCGACCCCGTGCCGTGCAAGAAGGCGTGGGCCGAGGCGATCGGGATTGAGAAGACCCGTCTTCTGTCGGACTTCTGGCCCCACGGCCGAGCGGCCGCGGCGCTCGGCCTCTTCCGCGAGAAGCAAGGCTTCTCCGAGCGCGCCGCCGTCATCCTCGATGAGAAAGGGATCGTTCGATTCGTGAAGGTCTATCCGCTCAAGGAGCTTCCCGACCTCGACGAGCAGATGAAGGTGTTACGCGAACTGTGATGGGAGGAAGCATGCATGCGATGACGAAGGAGTTCCTGCAGGCGGCGTTCGCCGGCGAGAGCCAGGCCCACATGAAGTACCTCATCTTCTCCCAAGAAGCGGAGAAGAAGGGCCTTCCGCAGCTCTCCCGTCTGTTCCGCGCGATCGCCTACGCCGAGCAGGTTCACGCCACGAACCACTTCCGCGAGCTCGACCACATCGGAGACGCCGCCGCCAACGTGCAGTCGTGCATCGACGGCGAACACTTCGAGGTCACGGAGATGTATCCGGTCTACCACCTCGCCGCCGGGTTCCAAGGAGAGAAGGGCGCCGTCCGTTCGACACACTACGCGCTCGAAGCGGAGAAGGTCCACGAGAGGATGTACACCGACGCCAAAGCCGTTGTGGAAAGTGGTAAGGATCTGACGCTCGGCCCGGTGTCCATCTGCCCAATCTGCGGGTACACGGTCGAGGGCCCGGCTCCCGACATGTGCCCGGTGTGCGGCGCTAAGCGCGATACGTTCAAGGTGTTCTAGAGGACGTTCAGAAAAGGAGGAAGACGATGAAGCTCGGAGATCTGGTCAAGGGCGGAGCGCAGGAAGGGAAGGAGAAGCACGTTCCGATCGTCGAACTCGTGAGCTGCAAGGAATGTGGGGAAAACGCGGTCAAGGTCACCGTGGGGAAGGAGGTCGCTCATCCGAACACGGTCGAACACCACATCAAGTGGATCGCCCTGTTCGGCGTGAAGAACGGCGTCGCCGTGCACATTGCGACGTTCGACCTCGGCCCGACCTACGGCAAGCCAACGGTGGTCACGCACGCAAACCTGGAGGGGCTCTCGGAGCTCGTCGCCGTCGAGTACTGCAACATTCACGGCCTGTGGGAAGGATCCCTCAAGCTGTAGCGAAGGAGTGATGGTGAACCTCGTTCCAGCCATTGAGACGCGACGGGCAAGGCGGGCGTTGTCGACGGCGCCCGTGTCGCGTGAGGACGTTGAGACCCTGCTTCGCGCCGCCCACCTCGCCCCGTCGTGCAACAACAGCCAACCGTGGCGGTTCGTCGTCGTTGACGATCCCGTCACCCTGGAAGCCGTGAAGGCTGCGCTGCCCGGCGGCAACTACTGGGCGAAACCAGCGCCGGTGATCCTCGCCGTCGCGTCCCGCCGCGACCTTGACTGTACGCTCTCCGACGGCCGCGACTACTTCCTCTTCGGCTGCGGCATGGCGGTGGGCAACCTCACGATCCAAGCGACGGCGATGGGCCTCATCGCCCATCCGATCGGCGGTTACAAGCCGGAAGAGGTGAAGGTCGCGCTCGGGATCCCGGCCGAGTACACGCTGATCACGCTGGTCATCGTAGGGAGGCCGGGAGATCCGGCCACGTTGTCCGACAAGCACCGCGCGATCGAGCTGGGGCCGCGGGAACGCCGGCCGCTCGAGACGGTGGCGTCGTGGAACCGATTCGAGTTCCAGAATCCCGCGCCGCCGAGCGCGACGTAGACAGCCAGGCCGCCCGAGGCGGCCCACAATGTGGTTTCCAAGGAGGACGATCGATGAACTTCCTGCGCACCGTCGGGTTCGGTACAATTTGGGGGCCGTTCCCCGTCGTGGTGTGGATCGGGCTCGCCACGTACCTTCTGTTGCTTCTGACCGCGGCCCTTGCAGGACTGAAGCGCCAGATCAAGACGCTCCGCCGCGTCCCTGTGGCGATCCATCGTGGCTTTGCGGTGGCGACAGCCCTGCTCGCGACGTTCCACCTCCTGCTCGGGCTTTCGGCCTACGTCTAGAGAAGGAGAAACCATGAAGGACCTGACCCTTTCCACAGGGAGCCTCTCCCTCGAACAGCTTGATGCCCTGCTGACCCATCTTCCCGTCGACGTGTCGTTCGTCGACGCCGATGGAGTTCTCCGCTACTACTCCGAAAGCCCGTCCCGCATCTTCAAGCGCACTCCAGCGGTCATCGGTCGGCACGTTGAGAAATGCCATCCAGAGAAGAGCGTCTCGACCGTGCGGAAGATCCTTGAGGCGTTCAAGACCGGGCGCAGGAATCACGCCCAGTTTTGGCTTGAACTCGACGGCCGGCACATCGTCATCCAGTACATCGCTGTGCACTCCGCCGCGGGCGAGTACCAAGGGTGCCTCGAGGTGACACAGGATGCGACCAAGCTGCGCGCCCTGAAGGGCGAGATGCGGCTCCTCGACTGGGAAGGCTAGTACTCCGGCCGCAGCCCGAACTCGGCGGACTCGACCCACTCGTTCGGTCGGTTGTAGTACTCGACGAGCGAACTCACAAAGTGGTAGTGGTCCGCTTCGGCATCGGCCAGGACGGCAAACAGGGCGCGGACTCGCGGATCATCGGCGGTCGCTCCTTGAGTGCGGTAGAACGCCTCCGTCGCCCGCTCGCTGTCCATCGCTCGGCGCAGCGCGGGAAGCAGTCCTGCGTCCGTGGAAAGCGGTCCACCGCCCTCCACCGCACCGCGAACCCAAGTCTGCGCAGCCTCGACGAGGTTCCGGCCGTGCAGGTCCGCGACACCTTTCCTTCCGAGAAGCGCCACGACGTGCTCCGCCTCGGCGTCAGCCAGGAGAAGCAGAACCGTCCGCGCGCCAACATCGGGGGTCGCCGCAGCCGCTGCACGGTAGCCCGCCTCCGCCTTCCTCTCGAGCGCCACAGCCTCTTCGATCAGTCCCACGTCCGCCTCCTTTGCAGCACCTCGCGCACGCCGCTCCGTCCGACTCTCACGGTAGCGGTGCACGGCAAGAAGGTCTACTGGGCGGCGTCGGCCGTGGGCTCGAGGTGCACGCAGTCGCCGGATGAAACGTGGAGGGTGCCGGCGCTCGTCTCAACCACGAGCTGGCCTTCGACATCGATGTCCACGGCGCGCCCTTCGACAAGCTCTCCAGCGCGCCCGAGAACCTTCACCCGCCGACCGACGGTGACGGAGCGCGCCCGGTACGCGGCGAGGACGTCGCCTGGATCGGCCGGCGTGTTGATTTCGTCCAGGAGCGCGAGGAGGAGCTCGCCCCGTCGCACATTCACACCGATTCGCCAAAGGCTCGTCGCTCCTTCCACGAAGGGTTCGTCGATGTTGATCCCGACGCCGACAAGGGCGAGGTCGCGGTCGGCCTCGATCAGGATCCCGGCAAGCTTCTTGCCGTCGACAAAGATGTCGTTCGGCCACTTGAGGCCCACGGCGACGCCGAGCCGCTCGAGGGCCCGTGCGGCGGCGACACCCGCGAACAGAGCGATCCCCGGCGCCGAAGAGATGAGGAACGTCGCGTAGAGCCCCCCGGAGGGCGATGCCCACAGCCGACCGAAGCGGCCGCGACCCGCCGTCTGCTCATCGGCGACGACGACGTGGCCGAGCGACGCCTCCCCGGCTTCAAGCAGGCGCCGTGCCTCATCCTGGGTGGAGGAGGCGGTCGAGAAGCGATGGATAACGCGTGCAGGTTGTCTCATGGTGCGAGGACCGGGAACGTGTCGGCGGCGTGGGGGAGCACAAGGACGTGGAAGTCGTCCCCGAACCGTCGCTCTGCCTCGGCGAACACCTCATCGGGGCTGCGAACCGGGCGGAGGAAGAACCGTCGAGCCTCGTCGTCGTCAAGCTCCGACTTGAGGTAGACGTCGATGCGCGTGAGGTCGGCGGCAAGGTGGACGGCCTTGTGCCCTCCAAGCTTGAACCCCTCCTTGCGAAGGATCTCGAAAACGTCAGACGGCTTCTCGCTTCGCTTGATCCAGTCCTCAAAGACGGGGGAGCCGACCCCGTCCGGGCATGCCGCCAAGAGGAGGAGCATTCCACCATCGCGTAGGGCTCGCACCGCCGTGTACTGCGCCTTGTACGCTTGGTAAAGATCGGTGTCCTTCGGATGCCCCCCGGCGGACGCGACGACGAGGTCCGCCGGCCGCTCGAGGTGGATCTTGAAGTGACAGTCCCAGAAGGCACGCGCCTCCGCGTGCGCCTCTTCCGGCTCCCCGACAACCACCTTGGCCACGTCGCGGTCCGCGTCCATCACGACGTCGACAATGAAGGCGACGTTCACCCTCCGCGCCGCCTCAACCATCTCTTCGCTGATCGGATTCCCGTCGTAGACACAGGCTGCGCTCCTCGGATCGAGGAGCTGGGCGTGGTTCGCCTCGATCGTGGCGCGTCCGGCGACGCCGGGAAGGATGTTCTTTCGCCCGCCGGTGTAGCCGGCGTAGTAGTGCATCCCGACGTGGCCGATCGTGACGACGGCGTCCGCCTCCACGACCACCTGGTTGATCAGAATGGGCGTCCCGCGGGAGCTTCGTCCCACCTCGACGAGGGCAGCGTCGCAGTCGTGAACGCGGACGCGGAACGTTCTCCGCCACTCGCCGAACATCCGCTCGAGCTCGGCGTCGGTCGGCGCTCGGTGCGTTCCCGTCGCGACGACGATCGTCACGTTCGAGGCGGAGACCCGAGTGCGGATCCGCTCCCACAAGAGCGGGAGGATCTCCTTCGTCGGCGTCGGGCGGGTGTGGTCCGTGACGACGAGGACGATGCTTGCACCGGGTGTGAGCCGGGTCAGTGGGTCCGAAAGGCCGCGAGGGCTCCGCCATGCAGCGTCGAACGCGTCGCACAGATCGATCTTCGGCGCCGATCGCGGCTCGAGAACTCCGATCAGGTTTCGATCGGGGACGTCGACGGGAATTGCCGTCCGCCCGTAGGCAAGATCGAATCGTGGCATCGTCCTCCTTCTCGGACGTCTCTTCGGTCCATGGAAGTTGCGGGGCGTCCAGGCGGAGACTACGCTTACCCGCAAGCAAGAGGGGAGGCGCTGTGGGCAGAGTCTATCTTACCTCAGAGTCGGTCACCGAGGGCCATCCCGACAAGGTTGCGGACCGCGTTTCCGACGCCGTCCTCGACGCTATCCTCCGCGATGATCCGGATGCCCATGTCGCGTGCGAGACCTTCTTGACGACGGGGCTCGTCGTCGTCGGCGGGGAGATCACCACCACGACGTACATCGACGTCCCGTCGCTCGTCCGCGGCGTCTTGTCCGACATCGGTTACGACCGGCCGGGGCTCGGGTTCCACTTCCAGGACTGCGCCGTCCTCTCCGCCATCAAAGGCCAGTCACCGGACATCGCCGGCGCCGTCGGCCACGCCTTGGAAAGTCGAGACGGCGGCTCCAAGGACCCGTTCGACGCCGTAGGGGCGGGGGATCAGGGGATCATGTTCGGCTACGCCCGCTCGGACACCGAGACCTTGATGCCGCTCCCCATCCATCTCGCCCACGGGCTCACCCGCCGCTTGACCGCCGCGCGCAAGGAAGGAATCCTGCCGTTCCTCCGCCCGGACGGGAAGTCGCAGGTCACCATTGAGTACGACGGCGAAAAGCCGGTGCGCGCCAACACCATCCTGATCGCGGCGCAGCACGACCCCGACATCTCCAACGAGGACCTCGTGGAGGGAATCACCGAGGAGATTGTGCACCCGGTCGTCGGGAAGTGGCTCGACAAGAAGACCCACATCCTGATCAACTCCTCCGGTCGTTTCGTGATCGGCGGACCGGCGTCGGACACCGGGGTTACCGGCCGGAAGATCATCGTCGACACCTACGGAGGGTTCTGCCCGCACGGCGGCGGCGCGTTCTCGGGGAAGGATCCGACCAAGGTCGACCGATCGGCCTCGTACATGGTACGCTACGCCGCGAAGAACGTGGTCGCCGCAGGACTGGCCCGCGAAGTAGAGATCCAAATCGCCTACGCGATTGGCCGCGCTGCACCGCTCGCCGTGAACCTTGACACGCACGGAACGGGAAGGGTTCCCGATGAGCGGATCCGAAAGGCCGTCCTCGATACGTTCGACTTCCGCCCACGGGCGATCATCGACGGATTCCGTTTGCTCCGGCCGATCTACGAACCCTTGTCGAGCTACGGCCACTTCGGGCGAGTCGACCTCGACCTCCCGTGGGAGAAGACAGACCGGACGGCCGCCCTCCAGGCCGCCGCTCGCTAGCGATCGAGGACCTCGCTCACACCAGCTCGAGCGACTTGGTCTCAACCATTCGGCGGACGAGGTCGACGATCTCGCCGATCGGCTTCGCGCCGAGGTCTTCCTCCGTTCGAAGGCGCAAGGACGCGGCTTCGGCCTCCTGCTCGCGATCCCCGATGACGAGCATGTAGGGAACCTTCTGCAGCTGGGCGTTCCGGATCTTGGCGTTCATGCGCTCAGAGGTCTCGTCGACGGTCGCTCGAATCCCCGCGGCCTTCATCTTCGTCGCAACCTCGTGCGCGTACGCCACGTGGCGATCGGCGATCGGAATGACGGCCGCCTGAACCGGCGCCAGCCAGACCGGGAACGCACCGCCGTAGGTCTCGATCAGGCAACCGATGAACCGCTCGAGGCTTCCCAAGAGCGCTCGGTGTACCATATACGGCCTCGACTGCCTGCCGTCCTCGGCGATGTACGTCATGTCGAATCGCTCGGGGAGATTGAAGTCGAACTGGATCGTCGAGCACTGCCACGGCCGGCCGAGCGAGTCGCGGACCTTGATGTCGATCTTCGGGCCGTAGAACGCGCCACCGCCTTCGTCAACCGCGTAGGGGAGGCCGCGCGCATCGAGGGCGCTCTTGAGCGCCGCGGTGGCCTGCTCCCACTGCGCGGGCTCGCCGACCGCCTTCCCTTCGCGCGGCCGCGTAGCGAGGTAGATGTCGAACGTGTCGAAGCCGAACGCGGACAGCATATTCATGCTGAACTCATATACCCGCCGGATCTCCTCGTCGATCTGGTCCGGCCGGCAGACGATGTGCCCGTCGTCGATCGTGAATCCGCGTACCCGCAGCAAGCCGTGGAGCACGCCCGACCGCTCGTAGCGGTAGACGGTGCCGAGTTCGGCCATCCGCATCGGAAGCTCACGATACGAGTGCACGCGGGTCTTGTAGATCAGGATCTGGTACGGGCAGTTCATCGGCTTGATGTAGTAGTCGACGCCGTCGATGTCCATCGGCGAGTACATGTTCTCGCGGTAGAAGCCGAGGTGCCCGCTGATCGACCAGAGATCGGCCTTTCCGATGTGCGGCGTCGTAACGATCTCGTAGCCGGCGCGATCATGCTCGGCGTACCAGAACTCCTCGATCGTCCGACGCAACCGGGCCCCCTTCGGGTGCCAACAGACGAGGCCGGCTCCGCCCTCCTCGTGGATGCTGAAGAGGTCAAGCTCCTTTCCGAGCTTCCGGTGGTCGCGCTTCGCCGCCTCCTCGAGTTGCCACAGGCGATCGGCCAGGTCCTTCGCCTTCTCGAACGCGGTGCCGTAGATGCGCTGCAGCATCGGCCTCTTCTCGTCGCCTCGCCAGTAGGCGCCGGCCACGGACAGCAGTTTGAAGGCATCCGCCTTGACGCCGCCGGTCGAGCGCAGGTGCGGCCCGCGGCACAGGTCGACAAACTCGCCCTGTTCGAACAGGGTCACGAGGTCGCCTTCGAGATCCTCGACGAGCTCGAGCTTGTAGGTCTCGCCGCGCTTCTCGAGGAGAGCGCGAGCCTCTTTCTTCGAGACCTCCCGCCGCGTAATGGGGAGGTCGGTGGCGATGATCTTCTTCATCTCGTCTGAGATCTTCGCAAGGTCATCCTCGGTGAGGGACCGCGGGAGGTCGAAGTCGTAGTAGAACCCGTCCTCGATCGCCGGACCGATGCCGAGCTTCACGTTGGGGAGGAGGCGCTTCACGGCCTGGGCCATGACGTGGGTTGCCGTGTGGCGGAGCGTCTCCAGCGCTTCGGGGGATCCTGTCGTGAGGAGCGTCAGCGTGCCGTCGTTCGTCAGCCGCTCGCGCACGTCGCGGAGTTCCCCATCCAGCCGCGCGCAGGCGGTCGACCGGGCCAACCGGGGGCCGAGCTCCTCGGCGACCTCGAGAATGGTCGTCCCCTCCTGCACTTCACGGGCAGATCCGTCAGGCAACGTAATCCGAATCATCCCCAAAGCCTCCTTCCGAAGCGAAGCATCTTACTCAGGAACGCGCGTGCGCTACAACGGAACGCTACAGGATGTAGCGAGAAAGATCGGGATCCTTGGCGATCCCGGCGAGGCGGGCGCTGACGTACGCGCGGTCGATGACGATCGTCTCGCCGCGGCGACGATCTGCCTCGAACGAGATTTCCTCGATGAGCTTCTCCATGACCGTCGTCAGTCGGCGCGCCCCGATGTTCTCCGTCGTCTGGTTGAGCTCATAGGCAATCCCGGCGAGCGCCTCGACCGCGTCGGGCGCGAACTCGAGCACGATGCCTTCCGTCGCCAGGAGCGCCGCATACTGCTTGGTGAGCGCATCCTTGGGCTCCGTAAGGATCCGGAGGAAGTCGGAGGCGGTGAGGTTGTCGAGCTCGACGCGGATGGGCAAGCGCCCCTGCAGCTCAGGAATGAGGTCGCTCGGCTTCGACATGTTGAACGCGCCCGCCGCGATGAAAAGGATGTTCTCCGTGCTGACGGTCCCGTAGCGCGTTCGTACCGCCGTGCCCTCAAGGAACGGCAAGAGGTCACGCTGTACGCCCTGGCGCGACACGCCGGGTCCTCCAAGCTCCTCGCGGCCACCGGCGGCGATCTTGTCGATCTCATCGATGAAGATGATCCCCATCTCCTCCGCAAGCCGCAGGCCTTCCTGGCGCACCTCATCCATGTTGATCAACCGATCGACGACCTGCTCGAACAGGATGCCGCGGGCCTCGCGGATGCGAACTTTCTTCTGCTTTCGGTTCGGCGGGAGGAGCCCCGAGAGGACGTCGCCCATGTCAATCCCCATCTGGTCCATTCCATCCTGCGAGAAGACTTCGATCTGGGGCAGCGCTTGTTCCTCAACGGTGATCTCAATGTAGCGCTCCTCGAGATCCCCCGCCTCGAGCTTCTCGCGCAGCTTGTCGCGCGTCTTGTGGGGAGACTCCTCGGTCGGAGCCTTCTCGCCCTCGGCCGGAGGCGGCAGAAGAGCGTCGAGGATCTCCTCCGTCACGAGCCGCTCGGCCTCATCCTCGACGCGATCGATCTCCTCCTCGCGGATCATGTCAACCGACATGTCGACGAGATCGCGGACCATCGACTCGACGTCACGGCCGACATAGCCGACCTCCGTGAACTTCGTCGCCTCGACCTTGATGAACGGGCACGTCGTTAGACGCGCCAGCCGCCGCGAGATCTCCGTCTTCCCCACGCCGGTCGGACCGATCATGAGGATGTTCTTGGGCTTGATCTCGTACCGCATCTCCTCGTCGACAAACTGCCGGCGCATTCGATTGCGGAGCGCGATCGCCACGGCACGTTTCGCATCCTTCTGGCCCACAATGTACTTGTCGAGTTCCTCGACGATCTGTCCCGGCGTGAGGCCGGCAATCTGGTCGTCGGGAACTTCCGCCCATGCGCTCATCCGTCACCTACCAGCTGATGCCTTCGACCACGATCTGGTCATTGGTATAGATGTCAATCTCCGCAGCGATCTCGAGCGACCGCCGCGCGATCTCGTCCACTTTGAGAGTCCCTATGCTCGCAAACGCCTTCGCGGCCGCCAGCGCGTACGCGCCTCCCGATCCGATGCCGAGGACTCCGCCGTCCGGCTCGAGCACGTCGCCGGCACCGGAGATCATGAGGACTCCTTCCTCGCTCGTGACCGCCATGACGGCCTCGAGGTGGCGGAGGATCCGATCCGTCCGCCATTCTTTCGTCAGCTCTACGGCAGAACGCTTGAGCTTGCCGTCGTACTTCTTCAACTTGCCTTCGAACTTGTCGAGGAGGGCGAGGCAGTCGGCCGTCGCGCCGGCGAATCCGACGAGCACACGGTCGTCATTCAATCGGTAGACCTTCCTCGTGTTCTTCTTGATCACCGTGGTGTCCAGCGTCGCCTGTCCGTCGCAGGCAATGACGGCGCGGCGTTCGTCCGGCGAGTACATGGCGAGAATGGTCGTGTTTCGTACGGGCTTCATGAGGACGCCATTCTAGTTCGCTTGCGAAGACTCTTCAATCGCGTTGTAGCAACAGTCGGGACATACAGGGTCTTGGCCTACATAGGCGATCCCACATCGCGAGCATCGACGCCCACTGCTTTCCGCAAGCGCAGCTTCACGGCTACGCTGTCGCCGGTAGCCCCCAAGGGATGTTGTCCGAAGCGCGGGATCGCCCACGTCGACGAAGAGATCGACTTCGTAGCTCAATAGCTTGCCCATACGCACTCTGCGACCTCTGTGTCGTGGATGGTGGACGTCTCCCCTGAAGTTTCTCCTCGTGGAGTTGCTGATTTAGTTTTCCAGGAAGCTCCGCATCAAGTAGATCTAGCTCTTGCACGAACAAGATTTAGGCGAAGCTATCCAGTTGCCCCACGACCTTCGGCCAGAGGAAGATGCCCTTCTGCTTGGTGTACGTATTGGCTGAGCTACGGTGCCGGACAACTTCTAGGAGTTCTCTATTTGTACTTCTTGCTGTAGTTGTAGGCGATTGGGAAACGGGGGACAACTACGGGAGAATCGTCTTTGTCCCATCTTGCGCTACCGGTATCTCGTGGAAAACCAGCAGAGAATTTTGGTTAATCAGGGGACATCGCTGGGGGAAAACGTACGCCTTCGGCTTTCCCCAGGGCGCGTCCCCCAATTGAAGGTGAAACGTCGCAGGTTGTTCACAGAGCTTGCCCCGTGGTGTCCTCGGTCAGGGAAACGGGGAACTGCAACCCGATCCTCTATCGAAGGAGTGAGTAGCGCGACTCGAGGGTCTCCTGAATCTCGATGATCTCCGCGTAGAGAAGCGGTGTATCCGTCAGCAGGGCTTTGATCTTCGAGTATGAGTGCATGATGGTCGTGTGGTCGCGATCGCCGAACTCGCGCCCGATCGCGGGAAAAGAGTGCTCCGTCAGCTCGCGCGCGAGGTAAATGGCGATCTGCCGAGCCTGCGAAATCTCTTTCTTGCGGCTTGCTCCTTCGAGCTCACTGCGCGGGAGTTGGTAGCGTGTCGAGATCTCATCTTTGATGTGCGCAATCGTTAGTTTCGGCCGTCGGCCTTCCTTGGGCAGAATCCCTTCCAGGTTCTTCGGGGTCAGCTTCTCGCCTTGAAGCTCGGCGTAGGCAATCGCCTTCACCAGGGCACCCTCCAGGGCCCGGACGTTCGATGAGATGCGCTTTGCAATAAGCTCCAGAATATCGTTGTCGACGTCGATGCCGCGTGTGATCGCCTTCTCCCGCAGGATGGCCATCCGCGTCTCGAAGTTGGGCGGCTGAATGTCGGCTTCGAGTCCCCATTTGAAGCGCGACACCAGGCGCTCTTGGAGGCCCGAGAGGTCCTCGGGAGGGCGATCGCTGGAGAGGACGATTTGCTTCTTGTTGCCATGAAGGTCGTTGAACGTATGGAAGAGCTCCTCCTGCGTGGCTTCTTTGCCTTTCAAGAAATGGACGTCGTCGATGAGCAGAAGGTCGACCTGGCGGTACTTCTCCCGGAACGCGGCGGTGGTGTTGCTGCGAATGGCGTTGATCAGCTCGATGGCGAAGCGCTCCGATGTGGTGTACGTAACGGCGCAGTCCCGATCCGCGGACGAAACGAAATTCCCGATCGCTTGCAGCAGGTGTGTCTTCCCGAGACCGACGCTTCCATAGATAAAGAGGGGGTTGTACGGCTTCTTGAGGCGTCGTACGACGGCGTCCGCCGTCGCTTCGGAGGCGGCCACCGCGAGGCGGTTGTTTTCTCCGCGAACGAAGGAAGCGAACGTGTAGTCCGGGTTCAGAGGCAGCGCGCCTTGAGAGGCCGATACGACCAGCTCGTTGTGAACCAATGCGGGAGTGGCGTCCTCACTCTCCGAACCGACAACGCGGACCTCAAGGGCGAGCGGCCGCTGACACACGGACGACGCGATTTCCTCGATGGTCGCTCGGTAACGGCGCTCGATGCCGCCTTTCTTGAAGCTGTCGGGGACCCCGATGACAAGCGATCCCTCACTCACCTCGAGCGGCTCGATGTCCGAGAGCCAGGCTTCGTAGCTTGTTGACGGGACCTGAGTCCGAAGATCGGACATTACGCTATCCCAAACAGTAACAGGACTCTCGCCCACCAGTCCTCCTCATGGCTTCACCGAAGGTGAGCGTAACGAACGACAAGTCGTGGGGTCAAGGGGGGACGATGGAGGCAAGGCCGACGAGGTCGGATGGCAACGCAGCAGCGGAAGCCCGTCTCTCGCCGAAGCGCCGGAAGACCTATGCGATGGCGAGACACGTGTCCCCGGACTGCTACCCGGTCGATTTCGCTGGGCGACGACCTATCGCCACGAGCACGGCAGCTGGGGATTGTGGAAAACGCTCGGAAACGCAATCCTGATAAGGCATATAGCTATATGCCGGTCTGTGGACAACATGGGGACGGCGGGGTTCGGTGCGTGTGACTCGGACTTCACGTGTGGGGCATTTCATTGCCGCCGAAACTTATCCACAGCAAACCTCTCATCGAGAGCCATTTCGGACCCTTTGTCCACAGGGTTGTCCACAGGACGCAGCCTGTGTCACAGGTCGGAAATGCAGATGAGATGAGGCATTTCCGCGTCGATCCCGGAAACGTGCTTCTCCTGGCTCAGGGCGCGCTACGAAGCTTCGGAAGACTTGTTGGGAAATTCGGTCGAAGGTCGAGGGCTGGGAAGTGGTGCCGAGGCCCAGAGTCGAACTGGGGACACCGGTCTTTTCAGGGCCGTGCTCTACCAGCTGAGCTACCTCGGCGGGATCATGCGGGGACGACCGGATTTGAACCGGCGATCTCTGGAGTGACAATCCAGCGTCTTAGGCCTGACTGGACCACGTCCCCGTACGGATAGCCAGTGGGCAAGACAGGACTCGAACCTGCGACCTTCCGGATGTAAGCCGGATGCTCTCCCAACTGAGCTACTCGCCCATTATAGCGAGCACCTCTGGATTCGCAAGATACTCGCTGGCGTCCCCAAGGGGATTTGAACCCCTGTCGCCGGGATGAAAACCCGGTATCCTGGGCCACTAGATGATGGGGACAGGTCGATCGGAATTATAGGATCCCGTGCGATCCCGTTTCAATCAACGTGGGTCGTGCTGGACTCGAACCAGCGACCCCCTGATTAAAAGTCAGGTGCTCTAACCGGCTGAGCTAACGACCCGAGAGCCCGAGAGGAATACCCTCGGGAGCACTGTGGGCCGTACAGGATTCGAACCTGTAACCGACGGATTAAGAGTCCGCTGCTCTACCGTTGAGCTAACGACCCGAAACGCCGAAGTGAATGGTATGGGAGGCGCCGCCGCGCTGTCAAGGCAGCAACGGACGCTGGGTTTCGGGCAGGTTCCTGCTTGACATTCCTCGTCCGATCGAGTGAAGTCACTCAGACGCTGCAGGTCTTGTCTAAAGACCGGCGGCGCAGGAGCGCATGGGAGTCACCGAGTTCTTCGCGGCCGTGGGGATGCAGGTGATGGAGGCGACCGGCTATGCCGGCGTCTTCTTCTTGATGGTCGCGGAAAGCATGGTCCTCCCCGTGCCCAGCGAAGCGGTCATGCCGTTTGTGGGGTTTCTCGTCGCCGAGGGGACGATGTCGGCTCCGATTGCCGTCGCGCTGGCTACGCTCGGGAGTCTTGTGGGATCGCTTCTCTCGTACGCGATCGGGCGCTTCGGCGGGCGGCCGCTCGTCGTGAAGTACGGAAGAGTTCTTCTGCTTGACGTCGCCGATCTCGACCGTGCTGAGAGGTTCTTCTCCCGACGCGGCCGTCTCACAATCTTCCTCGGACGGTTCATCCCCGTGGTTCGCCACCTCATCTCGATTCCGGCCGGGGTCGCGAGGATGGGTCTTGTCCCGTTCTGTCTCCTCACCGTAGCCGGAGCGGCGACCTGGAATGCCTTTCTCGCCTGGTGCGGGTACGTCCTGCGTGCCAACTGGGAGGTCGTGCTCCGGTACGCGCGCCTTGTCGATATCCTCGTGCTTGCCGCTCTCGCTGGCCTGGTGGCTGTCTTTGTCGTCCGTCAGGCGCGGGCGAAGCGGCGCCGACCTGAGTGATGGGCTTCGGATCTCACGCGCCGAGGGCGCACGCAAGGGCCTCTGTCGTCTCGGCCACCGCGGAGGAGACTTCGCGGGACAAGCCTTCGCCGAACGCGACCGACTTCGGCTGCAACCCCAGGAAGAGGACCCGGCAACCGAGATCCCGCGTCAGGTAGTCGGCGATCACGCCGAGTGGAAGTGTGTGAGTGCTGGACGACATCCCGCCAATCTCTGCGGCGTCGAGAAGACGCACGGACCCTGGCGACTCGCCGAGGTCCGCGGCGTCGACGAAGAGGACGTGGGACGGGCGTGCGCGGCGAACCTCCCCCGTAACGTTCTCCGGGGCGGTGTCGCCGAACAGGACGAGGACGTTCGGAAGGGCCAATGTGCGGAGAGCCTCAGCGATTCGCAACCCCGCCGCGTCATCCGAGCGGAGAGTGGACCCGACCCCCACGACCACGACGCGGCGGTCAAGCTCCGGCGTCGCTCTCAGAGCCTGACTCAGGGCTTGCAGCAGGGGCGGGCGGCGGTGGGGCATCGTAGACGACCTTCAGGGTCTTCCGGTCGAGGGCGGCGAGTTCGAAGTCCTTGGTGAGCTCGATTGTCTTCTTCGGGCACACCTCAGCGCAACGACCGCAGTAGACGCACCGCCCGAGATCGATCCTCGCCTCGAACTGCTTCTCGCCGACTTTCTCAATGTCGATCGCGGCCGACGGGCAGTTGCGGACGCACATCTTGCAGCCGATGCAATTCTCGGTGTGGACGACGGGACGGCCTCGGAAGTCCGCGGGCATGACCCACTTCACGAACGGGTACCGCGTTGTCGCCGGGTGGCGGAACAACGATCGCAACAGGGACGGCACCATTCGCCCCGGGCGTCGCCACAGCGTGCACGCCATGACTAGATCAGCTCCCTTACGACAAGGTTGATCAGGATCTGGAGGAACGCGATCGGCGCGACGACGGACCAGCAGAAGTGCACCATCTGGTCGATGCGAAGGCGTGCGAACAGCGTCCGCAGGAGCGCGAGGGTCCCGAGGATCAAGAGCACTTTCGCCAGGTACACCAGGATTCCGAGAACCGGCGGGAGCCCGAGGCCGAACGGCAGGAACACGGCAGCCACGAGCGACGCCCCGACGATCGCCTCGCAGTCGATGGCCAGGCGGAAGAAGGCCAACCGCCGCCCGCTGTACTCGGTGAAACTGCCGGCGACGATTTCCGTCTCCGCTTCGGGCGTGTCGAAGGGAACCTTTTCGAGCTTTCCGAGCAACGAGACGAGCGCGACGCCGAATCCAAGGAGGTTCACCAACCACATCCAAGGGTGGCTGCCGTAGTACGCGGCGATCCCGGAGATGGACCACGTGTTGGCGAGGAGCGCCGGCGCGAGGAGCGCGACAAAGAGCGGAATCTCGTAAGCGAAGACCTGAGTGATCGCGCGGAACGCGCCGATCGTCGCGAACACGCTGCGTGACGTCCAGCCGCCGAGGAAGAACGCCACGGTCGGGATGACGAGCAGGTAGAGAACGACGATCAGGTCTCCCTCGAACGGGAGGACCGACGTCGTGCTCCAAAGCGGAATGTAGAGGATTGCGGCGATGGTGGCGGCGAGGGCGAACACGGGGGCAAGCCGGAAGATCGGCCGGTCGGCGTCCTCGGGGATGACGTTCTCCTTGCCGAGGAGCTTCAGGAAGTCCGCGAGCGGCTGGTACCACGGCGGACCCTGGCGGTTCTGCAGGCGCGCGTACAGCTTCCGGTCTACGAACTCCCCGGCGAGCCCGAAGGCGACGAGGAAGAGGAAGCCCGGGAAGACCAGGATGCTCAAGACCGCGCTGCCGACCGTCATGCCGATTCGTCTCCTCGCACCTTGATTCTCGACGGATCCACGCCGCGATCGCGATACCAGCGAACGCCGTACTGGACGAGTTCCTCCCACCCCATGGTCTTCGAGTCCCCGTTGCCCTGCACCGCGATCGTGCGGTCGGTGCACGAGAAGCAGGGGTCAATGGCCGCGACGACGATCGGCAGGTCCGCGAGGTAGCCGTCCTCGAGCATCTTGGCGACCGACTGCGTGTTGGCCAGGGTCGGAGCCCGCACTTTGACGCGTTCGGGCTTGTCCGTCCCGTTGGCGCGGACGTAGTGCACGTCCTCGCCGCGCGGCGCCTCGTACCGGCTCACCGCTTCGCCGGCCGGGATCTTGAGCGGCGCCTTGACGGTGATGGGGCCCTCGGGCATCTGCTTCAGGATTTGACGGATCATCGAGTAGCTCTGCATCAGCTCGCCCAGGCGGACGACGGCGCGGCCCAAGACGTCGCAGCGGTCGTCGGTGATGACCTTGAAGTCGAGCTCGTCGTAGGCGGCGTACGGATCGTCGCGGCGCGTATCGCGGTCCGCTCCCGAGGCGCGCGACGTCGGGCCGACGGCGCCGAGCCGGACCGCGTCCTCCTTCGAGAGGTACCCGACGCCCGACAGTCGCTGGGCCAGCGTCTCCTCCGTCATCGCAAGCTCGATGTAGTACTTCGTCCGCTCCTCGAGCGTGTCGACGATCTTCTGGATGTGCGGGAACTGCTCGGCGGCGATGTCCCGGCGGACGCCGCCGAGGGTGTTCATCGCGTAGTTGACGCGGTTTCCGGTCAGCTCCGCGAACAGGTCCATGACGAGCTCGCGGTCGCGCCACGAGTACATGAGGAGCGTGTCGAAGCCGATCTCGTGGCCGGCCACGCCGAGCCAGAGGAGGTGGCTGTGGACGCGCTCGAGTTCGGCGATCAGTGTCCGGATGTACTTCGCGCGCCGCGGGATCTCGAGCCCTGCGATCTCTTCGACGGCCTGGATGAACGCCGTCGCGTGGGAGTGCGAGCAGATGCCACAGACGCGTTCGACCAAGTACAGGTCCTGCATGTAGGTACGCTCTTCGCATCCCTTCTCGATGCCGCGGTGGTTGTAGCCGAGCCGCAGGGCGACGGAGGAGATCTTCTCGCCCTGGAGGTCGACCATGAAGCTCTCCGGCTCCTTGAGAGCGGGGTGCTGGGGGCCGATGGGAACGCGAACGGTTCTCTTCTTGTCAGGCATCCTGGGCTCCCTTGTCCTTTGGCTTCCAGTCCTTGAGCAGTGGGTGCTCGTCCTTCGGCCAGTTGTCCGGAAGCGGGTAGCGGGCCCCCTCGGGAAGCCCTTCGATGTGCGCGCCGAGGAGGTCGATCAACTCCCGCTCGTAGATGCCGCCGCCGGGGAAGATGGACGTGATCGTCTGCATCGACTCCCCTTTCGGACAGCGGGTCTTCACGTTCGCCATCAACCCGTCGTTGCGGGCGAGGTGGTAGATGAGCCCGAGGTCGGCCCCCTCGTCCAGCCCGGTGATCATGCAGAAGACCTCGAATCCGAGGTCCTTCGCGAGGCGACGGAACACCTCGGGAAAGGCCTGTCGATCGACGTCGATCCAGACGCGCTTGGCGCGTTGAACCGTCACACGCCCAGTGAGGGCCGGGAATGCGGCGACGAGTTGGTCAACCAGGGCCTCGGCTTCGCTCATTTCCCCTCCTCCAGCGTCTTTAGAAGCTTCGCGAATCCGTCGATGATCGCCTGCGGACTCGCCGGGCATCCGGGGATGTACGCCGCGACGGGGATCACCTGATCGATCCCGCCCTTCACATTGTACAGGCCGTTGAAGACTCCACCGCTCGTAGCGCAGGACCCCACGGCGACCACGAGCTTCGGCTCCGGGACCTGCTCGTAGATGCGCACGAGGCGCGACTCGATCTGCCGCGTCACGGGCCCCGAGCACGCCATGATGTCGCAATGGCGGGGAGTCCCCTTCAGGAGAACGCCGAAGCGTTCGAGGTCGAAGCGGGGCGTCAGGGCGGCAATGATCTCGATGTCGCAGGCGTTGCAGGCGCCGGTGTTGAAATGCAGGATCCACGGCGACTTTCTCTGTCCCCAGCGGACCATCTTGCGAGCGACGTTCATGCCGACGTTACCTCCGGAAGAGAATGAACAGGCAGAGCAGGGCCCCGAGCACGTAGACGATCGAGAAGGCAAGGCTACCGACGGCCCCGGTCGGCGACGTCGCGACGATCAACGTGACGACGTGGAGGATCGTGAAGAAGAACGCGAACGGGAAGAACTCGCTGTAGTCAGGCTGCACGCGGTGAGTCTCGAGGTTCTCTCCGCCGGCGTACGGTTTGTCGAGGGCACCCTTCGGGCCCTTCCTGCGGGCTGCGAGCGGGCTCAAGGCGGACGAGAACGCCGCGACGAAGACAACGAGGAGGGTCAGGACGACGGGTGGAACGAGGAGGAGCATCGATCCCGACATGGGCTATCCCTTCATCTTCCGCGTGTTCCCGACGTCGAGAGAATCATGCTTGCGGTAGAACCCAAGGATGATCCCCGCGACAACCACAACGACGACAACCTCGATGACGATCACCGTGATGACCAACGCCTGAGCGAGCGCCATGCGCCCCGACAGGTACCCCGCCGCAATCAGGAAGAACGTCACCGACTTCATGAGGATCTCAAGGCCGATGAGGATTCGCACGAGGTTGCGGGTCGCGAGCATGCACCACAGCCCGTCCACAAGGAGGAGGACGAAGAAGGTGAAGTAGAGCCAGAACGACTGGGGCATCTCAATCGTCATCTTTGGCCTCCTTCCGGAACAGAACGAGCACCCCAAGCGCGCCCGCGAGGAGGATGAGGATCTGCCCGAAGAGGTCGAGTTGCCTCATGCTCCACAGGACCGTGCGCACGTCGCCGTCGCTCTGCGGCAGGCGCAGGACGATGTCGACCGGCGCGTGAACGAACGACAGGGCGACGCCGGCGGCGATGAGCACCAGCGGAAGGGGCCAGATCCGGCGGAGCCGGCTGCGGCGGCTGGCGATCTCTTCCTGAATCGATCGCGGTCGCGTGAGGCTGGCGACGCTCACCAGGACGACGGAGATCAGGCCGGCGCACACCGACAGTTCCATGACGGCCGCAAGCGTCGCCCCCATGCTGAACATCACGACGGAGAGGAGCGCGCTGGCGAGCGCGAGCCCTAGAGTTGCGCGCAGGAGGGTCGTCGTCATCGACGCCCACAGCGCGGCGAGGACGAGGACGACCAGAAGGAGCGTGAATCCAATCATGCTCCACCTCCCATGAGGATCCGAAGCGCGAACGGGAATCCGACCCCAAGGGCGATCGTGATCAGGGCGAGCACCACCGCCGGCACGAGAAGCCCCGCGGAGGCCTCGCGCGCGCCAGACCACTTGTTAAGCGGTTTTCCGAAGAAGACCTTCCGCTGAAGCGAGAGGAAGTAGGCGAGCGTCACCAGGCTTGCCAGGATCGCCACGGCGGCGAACGCGTACTCCTTCGCGTTCCACAGAGCGAGGACGATCAAGAGCTTGCTCCAGAAGCCGGCGAGCGGCGGCAGCCCGGCGATCGAGAGCGAAGCTACGGCCGACGTCCCCGCCGTCACCGGCATGCGGGCGCCGAGCCCGCCCATCTCGTCCATGTCGAGGGTGCCGAGCTGTTGCTCGATGGCGGCGGCGTTCGCGAACAGCTGGGACTTCGAAATCGCGTGGTTGAAGAAGTGCAGGCCCGCCGCGAGGATCCCGAGGTGGAGATCGCCGCCGAGGGCGAGCACGATGTAGCCCATCTGGCTGATGCTCGAGTACGCGAGCATGCGCTTGAAGTTCGTCTGCGTCAGGGCCAGGAAGGCGCCGCCGACGATCGTCACCGCTCCGACGACGAGAAGGATCTCGCGGCCGGGAGTCGCGCCGCCGAGCGTCGACTGGGCGATCCGCAGGAGCGCGAAGATTCCCGAAGCCTTCGTGACGACCCCCGCCATGAAGACCGACACCGGCGCCGGCGCCGCCGTGTACGCGTCCGCCAGCCAGCCGTGGAACGGCACCATGGCTCCCTTGACGAAGAGGCCGCAGAGGAAGAGGGCCATCGCGATCCATGCCAGAGGAGCGTTCGCCTCGAGCCCCGTCCGTGCCGCGTCGAGCGTGATGCCGCCGGTCGACAGGAGGAAGAAGCCGAGCGAGGTCAGCATGAGCACGCTCGCCACGACCGACAGGAAGATGTACTTCCACGCCCCCTCGAAGACGTGGTCGCCTCGTCCCGCCGCGATCAGGATGAAGGTGGCGACCGCCGTGACCTCGACGAAGACGTAGAGCGAGAACAGGTCGCGCACCATGGCGATCCCGTTGATGCCGACGACGGCGACGAGGACAAGGTTGGCGAAGAGGAACCTCTCGTTGACGCTCTCGAGCGTGCGACGCGCGACGAGGAGCGCCGCCATGCCGACGAGTCCCGTACAGAGAATCAGAAGCCCGGAGAGCCCGTCCGTCGCGAGGTGAAAGCCGAGAAGCTTCTCGAGCGGCGCAAGGAGGCCGACGTCGATCGTGGCGAACCGATCGAGGGCCGCGGCCGCGGCTTCGAGGGCGAGGATCCCGAACGCGATCCACAGACCTGCCGCCCGCGCGCGCTTCGGCAGGAGGTAGAGGAGCACGACGGCGACGAACGGGACGAGAAGAAGAAGGTCGCTCATCGTCCGCCTCCCACGACAGCGAGCACGGCGAGGACCACGGCGGCCGCGCCGACGAGCGCCCAGAGGACGTACCGGTTGACGTTTCCGTTGTGGCCCTTGCGCAAGGCCCAGCTCACGGCGAGCGCCGACTGCGCGGCGAGTCCGCTGTAGACCCAGTCAATGGCTCGGTCGAGTGCGTAGAGCCCTCTCGACGCCACCCCCACGACGCCGCCGAGCATCCGGTACGGATCGAGGGCACCCGTCGCCTGCAGCTTGTAGACCGACGAAAGTCCGGGCGCGTGATGGATGTGGTCGACGGCGCCGATTCCTTTGCCGGTGCGGTGGACGCCGAACGCGTGGTTCGCGACGGCCAGCGCAAGCACCCCGGCGGTCAACCCCACGAGCATCATGTTCGTCGGGAAACCGGCGAACGTCCCGCCGTGCGCTCCCTCCATCGACGTCCCGAGGACAGGTTGGATCAGCCGCTCCAGCGGGAGCGAGTTCGCTACGCCGAAGACGACGCACAAGCCGGCGAGGATGATCATCGGCAAGAGCATCGGCCACGGCGCTTCCTTCACGGTTCGCTTCGCGTTAGTGGGCTTGCCGAAGAACGCGGCGTGGCCCAACTTCAGGAACGACGCCGCTGTGAAGAAGGAGCCGGCGAGCGCGATGGCGTAGAAGATCCACCCTCGTTCGAGGGCGCCGTCGTAGACCAGCTCCTTCGAGAAGAACCCGTTGAACGGCGGTACGCCCGAGATCGAGGCCGCGGCAATCAGGAAGCAGACGGTCGTGATCGGCATGCTTCGTCCGAGCCCGCCCAGCTCGCGCAGGTCCGTCGTTCCGGCTTCCTTCTCTACCGCGCCGGCGGATAGGAACAACGACGACTTGTAGATCGCGTTGTTCACCATGTGGAACAGACCGCCGACGATGCCGACCGGGAGCGCCGTCCCGATCCCAAGGATCATGTACCCCACCTGGCTGATGGCGTGGTACGCGAGGAGCTTCTTGTAGTCCTTTTGCACGAGGGCCATCAAGACCGCGAGAAGAATCGTCGCGGCGCCGATCCCCATGAGGACGGGCGAGACCCACGACTCGGGCGTCAGGACGAACAGGTCGAGAGAGATACGCGCGAGGAAGTAGATCCCAAGCAGCTTTTCCAGGCTTCCGGGCAAGAGCGCCATGAACGGCAGCGGCGCGTCGATCGCGGCGTCGGGGATCCAGCTGTGGAACGGCATCGCCCCCGCCTTCCCCATCGCTCCGATCATGAGCAGGAGGAAGGCGACCGCGCCGAGCCCGTCGAGCGGAAGACGGATCGCCGACATCGACATCGTCCCCGCGAGGTGGCCGGTCAGCATGACGCCGAACATGAGAGCGAGGTCGGTCAGCCCGACGATGACGAATGCCTTGACGGCCGTCGCGAACGGCCGCGTCTTCCCCGCGGCGATCATTGCGAAGAGCGTGAGGAGCAGGCCCTCCCAGAAGACGAGGAAGAGGATCAGGTTGTCGGCGAGGACGGCGCCGGCCGAAAGCGCCACCGTAAAGAGAACCCACGCGTGGAACCGGCGTGACGACGGTGCCTTTGCCAGCGAGACGGCGGAGTACGCCGTGACGAGGAACGAGAACGTCGCGATCCCGAGCAGGATGAACGCGCTGAACCGCGAGAGCTTGAGCGCGAACTCGGCACCGAACCCCATCCACGGCCAGGCGAACGTGAAGTCGTGCGGGAATACGTAGACAGCGAGCGCAAGCTCGAAGGTGCAGGCGAGCGTGGCGAGGACGGCAGGCGCCCACGGCGCACGGCGACTTGGCAAGAGCAGGACCAGGAGCCCCGCGGCAACCGGAACAGCGATCGTCAGGATGAGCAGAAGCGGCGTCATCCCGCCACCCCCAGCATCTGCGAGATCGCAACGCGCGCCAGCTCAGACGGCCAACCCACCGCCAGCCCGCCCACGAGCGAGAGCGCGGCGAGCAGAACCACGCACGCCACCATCAGGCGCGACGTCTCCGGCGCGAGAACTCCGTGCGGCTCGCCCAGGAAGACCTTGGTGAACAGGCGGAAGAGGTAGAGGATCGTCAGGAGCGCGCCGGCAAGGAACACGGCGCCGAAGACGATTTCGTCTGCGCTAACCGCCGCCGAGATCACCATGTATTTGCTGAAGAAGCCGCCGAACGGCGGGATCCCCATGACCGAGAACGCGCAAAGGAGGAAGGCGACTGCCGTCCACGGCATGGAACGGATCAGCCCGCCGAGCTTCGTGATGTCCTTCGTGCCCGCGTTCTGCTCGACGATGCCGGCCGAGAGGAAGAGGCCGGCCTTCGCGAGCCCGTGCATCAGGATGTAGAGGAGCGCGCCGGCCGCGCCGAGCGCGTTCCCCATGGCGAGTCCGAGGAAGATGAAGCCGATCTGGCTCACCGTCGAGTACGCCACGATCCGCTTGAAGTCCGTCTCGACGAGCGCGGCTCCCGCACTGACGAGCGCACTCGCCCCGGCGATCGACGCGACGATCGTCCGCAGCGCCTCGTCAAAGACGAAGGTCGACAGGAAGAGACGCGCGAACACGTAGACACCGATCTTGACGAGGACGGCGGCGTGCAGGAGTGCGGTCACCGGCGACGGAGCAACGCCCGCGTCAGGGAGCCACGTCTGGAACGGCAGCGTGGCCGACTTCGACAGGAGCCCGACGAGGAGAAGCAGCGAGATCCCGAGCGGAAGCGCCGTTCCTCTCATGGCCCCGAGGTCGAAGGTTCCAGTCAGTCCGTAGACGGCGAGGACGCCGATCAGCATCACGAGTGCGCCGAGGGCTGTCATCAGGAACGCCTTGTCCGCCTTTAGAACGTCGGTCTTGCCGCGGTAGAAGCCGATCAGCCGCCAGCTCGCGATCCCCGTGATCTCCCAGAAGACGTAGAGGTACACGAGGTTCGTCGAGAAGACGAGGCCCATCATGGCGCCGAGGAAGACGACGGCCATGGTGTAGTACTCGTTCTGGTTCTCGTAGTGGCTGATGTAGTCAAACGAAAAGAGGATGATGATCGCGCCGACGAGCGACGACACGACGGCCATGAAGACGGCGAGCGCGTCCGCGGTGAGAGCGAACGAAAGCCCAAGCGGGCCGGCGACGCCGAAGGAGACGATCTCGCCGCGCAGGGCTCCGGGTACGAGGGCGAGCGACACGCCGAGCGACACGAGCACCATCGCCAGGGCGGACACATCGCGTAGTCGCTTCGACGCAATTCCAAGGACTGGAAGCAGGAACGCCCCCGCTAGGGGGGCAAACACCGCTACGAGAAGCACGATTCCTTCTCTCATGTTCTCTACAGACCCCATCCACTGTCCGCCGGGCAACGCGCCCGAGGGAAGTGCCCTTGGCGCGTCGGCGGATGATAGCGGGGTCTCCCGCGAAACGCAATCGGGGGCGCGATATCCTCTCGCCGTTGGCGGTCGAGGCCGGCGGACCGGCCGTTGCGCTCTGCGCTCAAGGAGGATTGCATGTTGAAGATCGCGCTCTCCACGTTGGCTCGCGTCTTCCTTGCCGAACTCGGCGACAAGACGCAACTCACGGTGTTCTGTCTTGCGATGGAGACCACGTCGCCGTGGGGAGTCTTGATCGGAGCTGGCGTCGCGTTGCTTCTATCCACAGTCCTTGCTGTGCTCCTTGCCGTTGCCGTTCATCATCTACTGCCCGACGTGTGGACGAAATGGATCCGCATTGGCGCGGGAGCGTTGTTCATTCTCGTCGGCGTCTGGACGATCTGGAAAGCGTAGGTGGGTCGTGAGGATTGCGCGGAGGCCGGTCATCGGCTAGTGTCCTTGCGCCATGGAATCGGTGCGGATCGTGCCCGTCGTCGTCGCCTCGGCGATCTTCCTCGTCACGTTCATCGCCATCCTCTCGGAGAAGATCCATCGCTCGATCGCGAGCATCGTCGGCGCGGCGGCGATGCTGGCCGCCGGGATAGGTCTCGGCTTCTACGACGAGGCCGCAGCGTTTGGTTGGGTCGACTACAACACGATCGCGCTCCTGTTCGGGATGATGATCCTCGTGGGGATCATCCAATCCACGGGGCTTTTCGCGTACTTCGCCGTGGGTGTGGCGCGGTGGACGCGTGGGAACCCCATCCTCCTCGCGTTCACGCTCGGGATCCTGACCGCCCTACTTTCGTCGATGCTCGACAATGTTACGACGATCATCGTTGTAGCTCCCGTCACGGTCGCCATTGCCGAACTTGTCGGCGTGAGCCCACTTCCACTTCTCATGAGCGAGGTTCTGCTCTCGAACGTCGGCGGAGTCGCGACCCTCGTCGGCGATCCGCCGAACATCCTCATCGCGTCGGCGGCCAAGTTCTCGTTCAACGACGTGCTCGTTCACCTCGCTCCGATCGCTTTCTGCGCAGCCCTCGTCACACAACTGGGGCTCCTCTTCTTCTTTCGGAAGGACCTGCGGCGGGACGACGCGACGCCGGGCGCCCTCGATACGTTGGATGCTAGGGCCAGCCTCATTCGACCGCGGCAGGCAGTCGAAGTGGCCGTCGTCTTCCTCGGCACCATTCTCCTCTACGTCTTCCACAGTCAGCTTGGCATTGGGCCGGGCCTTGTGGCGCTGATCGGTGCATCCGTTGCCCTTCTCTGGGTGCGACCGTCGATCGAGGATCTGGTGAAGAGCGTCGAATGGGACGTCCTCGTCTTCTTTGTTGGGATGTTCGTTTTGATCGGCGGCCTGAGCGCTTCCGGAGTCCTCGACTTCGTGGCGCGCGGCATCGCTGCGCTCACCACCCACGGTGCCGTCGTGGCCGGAGTCGCCCTCCTCTGGGGGACCGCGATCCTTTCCGGCGTCGTGGGGAGCATCCCGATCACGATGGTGATGATCCCCGTTCTGTTGGCGTTCGGCGCCCAGGGTGGAGAGATCGGTCCTCTGTGGTGGGCGCTCGCGATCGGCGCGGGTTTCGGTGGGAACCTGACGCCGATCGGCTCCGCGGCCGGCGTCCTGATGCTCTCGCTCGGACGCCGATGGGGCACCCCCATCACAGTTCGACGATGGTTCCAAAGCGCGCTTCCCGCTACTCTGGTGAGCTGTGCGGTTGGAACCGTCGGCCTCGTCCTCATCGCCCTGTTCCATCTCTGGTAACGGGCGCCCACGGCCTGCGGCCGGTGCGCAGATCCCGTCGTTCGCTGTTGGAGAACCCCCGCCGCTCGACTACGATCATCGCATGGCCGGTCTGTTCGAGTGGGAGGCGGTGTTGGATGAGCCGCGGGGGGACAGTCCTCTCGCGGATCGGATGCGGCCGCGGGCGCTCGACGAAGTGGTCGGACAAAAGCGCCTCCTCGGCAAGGACGGTCCTCTCCGAGCAGCGATCGAGAAAGGCATGTGCCGGTCGTTCCTCTTTTGGGGACCGCCGGGAACCGGCAAGACGACGGTGGGACGCATCCTCGCCGAACGCACAGGAGCGCGCTTCGTCCATCTCTCCGCCGCACTCGCCGGCGTGAAGGAAGTGCGCGGTGTGCTTGAGGCCTCGCAGTTCCGGTGGCGGGCCGAGCGCAAACGTGACCTCCTCTTCCTCGACGAGATCCATCGTTTCAACCGGGCGCAGCAGGACGTGCTCCTCTCCTACATCGAGGAGGGAAGCGTCATGTTTGTCGGGGCGACGACCGAGAATCCTTCGTTCGCCCTCACCTCGGCCCTGCTGTCGCGCAGCCAGCTTTTCCCCTTCGAGCCGCTCGAGGACGCCGACCTCGCGCGCTTGGTCGACCGGGCGCTCGCCGATGAGCGAGGGTTTGCCGGCGCGTTCCGGCTTGACGAGCCGGCGCGGCAGCTCCTGCTTGCCGTGGCGGACGGGGACGCACGCCGCGCCCTGACGGCCCTCGACCTTGCGGCGTCGATCGCCGACGGGGAGACGATCGACGAGGCTACGGTGTCGCGCGCCGTGCAGCACAAAGGGTTCCGCTACGATCGCGCCGGGGACGAGCACTACAACTTGATCTCTGCCCTCCACAAGTCGATTCGCAACTCAGATCCCGACGCCGCCCTCTACTGGTTGGCGCGCATGCTGGAGGGAGGCGAGGACCCACGCTTCATCGTCCGACGTCTCCTACGCGCCGCGTCAGAAGATGTCGGCCTCGCCGATCCGCAAGGCCTCGAACAGGCAGTGGCCGCGTGGAAGGCCGTCGAGGTGATGGGGTTGCCGGAGTGCGAACTTGCGATTGCCCAGGCCGCTGTGTACCTCGCGTGTGCGCCGAAGAGCAACGCACTCTACGTGGGCCTGGGGGCAGCCCGCGCCGACGTGACGGACCGCCCGGTCGAGGAGGTCCCGCTTCACCTGCGAAATGCCCCGACAGCGCTGATGCAAGGCCTGGGGTATTCGAACGGGTACCTCTACGCGCACGATTTCGCGGACGGCGTGGCCCCTATGTCGTGTCTCCCGGCCTCTCTGGCCGATCGGCGGTACTACAGTCCTACCGACCGGGGAGCCGAGCGCGGCTTGAAAGAACGCCTTGAGCGGCTGCGCGCGTTGACACAAGGCGCCCCGTCTCCGTCCTCCGAAGGTACGGCACCGCCGCACCGGGCGTCCTAGGGATTCTTCTTCTCCTGGTTGTCGATGTACTGGAGGATCGCTTCCACGATGAGGTAGTTCACCGATCGGTCCCGTTTGCGCCCCAGCTTGGAGAGCCGATCCATCAGTTTTTGCCCCGCTTTCGATTTCGGGATATAGATGGAGATCGCGTTGTCTCGCTTAACCATCGCCGTCACCCCTCGCAACCTATTATAGTCTATTGCAGGACGACAGGCAAGAGCCCCTCCGAGAGCGAGGGGCTGCCTGCAATTCCTCGCGTTGGGCCCCTCTACTGGTGCAAGTGGCGCTTGATATCGAGCTTGGCGCTCTTTTGGAAGGGTTCGGCGACGAGCGAGATGCACTCCTTGTACTTGATGCGCTTAAACATCGCGAGGTTCTCACTCTTCTCGCGAATCGCGTCCCAGAGATGCTCAATGGCGGCGTCTGGAGTACTGATGCCGTGGGCTTTCAGGTACGTCCAGTTCGGGTAGATCTTGGCGCAGACGGCGGGAGCTCCTTGTCGCTCGCCCTCGTGGACCATGATCTCCTCGATCGCGGGGATGGTCGCGAACTCCCACTCGATCTCCTCCGGGTAGACGTTCTTCCCCGTCTCAAGAACGATCACGTTCTTCGCCCGGCCGCAGATCAAGAGGCGACCGTGCTCGTATGTCCCGAGGTCTCCCGTGTGGAACCACCCATTCGGCTCGAGCACCTCCGCGGTGGCTTCGGGGTTCTTGTAGTACCCCTTCATGATGTTCGGCCCACGAGCGAGGATCTCCCCCACGCCGTTTTCGTCGGGACGGTCGATGCGCAGCTCCACTCCCTCGATGGCTACCATGCCCGGCTCTGGAGGGAACGCCTCAGCCATCGAGAGAAGCGGAGAGGTTTCGGTGAGGCCGTACCCCTCCATGGTGCCGAGGCCCATGCGGCGGAAGCCGGCCGCCGCCGTGGGGTTGAGAGGGGCACCGCCCGAGGTGAAAAACCGGAACTGCTTGCCGAACAGCTTGTTTCGAACCAGCGTCCCCATGAGAGCTGGAGATGAGCGGTCGATCAGTCGCTTGAGGGCGCTCTTCTCGATCGACTCGCGCACCCGGCCGTACAGCACGTTGTACAGTTTCGGTACCCCGAGGATGATCGTCGGGCGGGCCTTCTTCATGACTTCGGCGAGGTTTCGGTCGACGGGGGTGTACGTGGTGGTCGCCCCGGCAAAGAGCGGCGTGACGAGGGTGATCGTGAGGCCGTAGATGTGATTCCACGGCACGATGGAGAGGAACCGGTCGGTCGGGCCGAGATCGACGACCTTCAGGGCGGCGAGCGCGTTCGCGGAGATGTTGGCGTGCGTCAGCATCGCGCCTTTCGCGTTTCCCGTCGTCCCGGACGTGTACATGAGGATCGCCAGGCTGGACGAGTCGACGTCCACGCGTGGCAGGGGGGTCTTCCCGAGCAGGAGAGCGTCAAGAAAAAGAACGTCGTCGTACTTCGTGCGATCCATGGAGATGACGAACGTTCCCTTGAGGATGCCATGCTGGAGTTCCGCGATGTCGTCGATCTTGCTGCCGGAGCAGAGAATGCCTTTGACCCCCGCCTCGGCGAGGATTCGCTCGATTTCGCCCTTCTGCAACTCGGGATCCAGCGGAACGACGGTCGCCCCGCTGTGGAGAATCGCGAAGAAGCTCGTCGCCCACGCCGCGCGGGGCTTGGAGATCAAGGCAACTCGATCGCCCGCAACGACGCCCAACTCGGACAGGGCGCGAGCCAGTCGGCCGACCATCTCCCCCAGGCGGCTGTAGGAAATCTCGTTCAGGACGAGTTGAACGCCTCGTCCACTTTTTCTCTCCTTGGGGATCGGCATGCACAGAGCGATCCGATCCTTGTGGGCCTCCACCGCCTCCTCGAACAGCTTCGACACCGCTGGGTACATCGGCCTCATCCTCCCTTGCTGCTGTTGGGCTCTCTACGCCTCGGCGCCCGACCGAACTACTCGGCGAGGTACTGCTCGGCTTCGAGGGACGCCGTCGCGCCCTCCCCGGCCGCGATGACGGCCTGGGCATAACGGTGGGCATCCCTTCGTGCATCCCCCGCAGCGAAGATCCCCGGGATCGATGTGCGCAGGCGGGAATCGGTGGCGATGTACCCGTCCGAATCGAGGGGAACGCTGCCGCGAAGGAACTCCGTCTCCGGCAGGTGCCCCACGCTGACGAAGATCCCGTCGACGGGGACGTCTTCGACGCCTCGGTCGTCGAGGCGCCGAAGTCGAATCGAGGTTACGCCTCGGTCGCCCACCACCTCCGCGACCTCCCGGTTCCACAGGAAGCGGATCTTCGGGTGCGATTCGGCTCGCTGCCGCAGCACCCTCGAGGCTCGGATCGCCCGCGGATCCTCCTTCGGGTGACGAACGACAATCGAAACCGAGTCTGCAAAACGCGTCAGAAAGAGCGCCTCCATCAGTCCGGAGTCTCCCGCTCCGACCACAACGACCCGCTTGCCCTGGAAGAAGAACCCGTCGCACGTCGCGCAGTAGGACACGCCTCTTCCCTTGAGACGCGCGGCCCCCTCGGCGGGAAGCTCACGCGGCCGCGCCCCCGGAGCCAGAATGACGGCCCTCGCTTCGACTGTGCGACACGAAGCCACGACGCGATGGATCCGTCGACCGGGTTCAACCCGGAGCACTTCATCCTGAACGAACTCCGCGCCGAGGCGCTCGGCCTGGCTTCGGAGCGTCGCCATGAGGTCCGGCGCCGAAACCGGCTCTGCGAAGCCCGGCCAATTCTCGATGCGATCGGTTTCGTTGAGTTGTCCGCCCGGGATTCCCTTCTCGATGACGAGCGTCGAGCGGAGGGCGCGCCCCGCGTACACCGCCGCCGTCATCCCCGCCGGGCCGGCGCCCACAATGACCACGTCGTGGCGAGCCACCGTCTCGGTCATGGCTGCGATTATAGGAGAGCGCTACGAAACGTCAAAAGGCTCGAGGTCGAGCACACCTTTTGCCTTCTCAACAACTTTCGAGACCTTGAGGCGCGCCTCGTCGAGCGCCGTCTTCGCGGACGCCGCTAGGGTGAGCCCCTGCTCGAACAGGGCGATCGCTTCGTCGAGCGGGATGTCCTCGCGTTCAAGCGCGGAGGTAATCTCCTCGAGTTTCTCCAGCGTTTCTTCGATCTTCACTCCTCGTCCACCTCCTCGACCGACGACGTGAGTCGACCCTTGGCAAGCCGGGTCGTGATGTGCGTTCCGGGGGTAACCGAACGGGCATCTCGGAGCGGGCGCGACGTCCCGTCGGCGTACGTGATGGAGAACCCGCGCTCGAGGGGCCGCGTGGGGCTCGACAGCCGAAGGACCGCATCCAGCCGAGCCAGCCGCTCGTGCGGCCGTGCAAGCGTTCGCCTGGGGGCGCGACCCAGGGCTACCACCTGCAGATCGAGTCGCTGCTCGGCCGTCTCGAGGAGGCGGCTTGGAGTCCGGAACAGCGGGCGACGGAGGCCGGCTTGGAGCCGCAACTCGCACTCCGCCAAGCGATCGTACAGCGCGCGGGTTGCGCGGTCGACGCATCGTGCTGCTTGTCCTGCGACGTCGGAAGCGTCGGGGGTCACGAGCTCGGCCGCCGCCGTCGGCGTCGCCGCTCGGAGGTCGGCGACAAAGTCCGCCATGGTGAAGTCGATCTCGTGGCCCACCGCCGATACGACAGGGATCGGAGACGCATACACGGCGCGGGCCAGGCGCTCGTCGTTGAACGGCGCGAGGTCCTCGGCGGCCCCTCCCCCTCGTCCGATCAGAATGAGGTCGAGCGGCTGGCTGGTCTGCGAGAACTGGATGGCGCGATCGAGGGCGGCGACGAGCTCCTCGGCCGCCGCATCTCCCTGCACGGAGGACGGGAAGAGGAGAACCTCGGATATTGGCCACCGCCGTGACAACACCGAGACGATGTCGTGGAGAGCCGCTCCGGTCGGCGACGTTACGACACCAATCCGCGTCGGGTAGGCGGGAATCGGCTTCTTGTGCTCCGGGTCGAACAACCCCTCGGCCTGGAGCTTCTGCTTGAGCCGCTCGAATGCCGCCTGAAGGATGCCGGCGCCGACAGGCTGAACGAGGGTGGCGACAAACTGGTACCGGCCTCGCGGCTCGTAGATCGTAACCTTGCCGAACGCGAGGACCGTGGTACCGGGTTCGATGGCGGAGAGGATCGGCGACCGGCCCCGGAAGCGTACGGCGCTCACTTCGGCGCTCGGATCCTTCAGGGTGAAGTACATGTGGCCCGAGCTGGCGTGCGAGATCTCGGAGACCTCTCCCTTTACCCAGACGCCTCCCAGGCCGCCCTCGACGATCTCCCGGGCGGTCCTGTTCAGCTCCGATACGGTGTAGACGTACTCTTCGGCCATACGAATCGTCGAGAGTGTACCGGGCCGGAGTGTTGGTGTCCGGCCTCAGCGACGATGTCGCTAACCTTGAAAGCCAGCGGGCTTGACACTATAGTACCGGCATGCTTGACGGGAGCGGAAGCCGCTTCCCGGTCGCGATGCGCCTCAAGAAACGCACGGACTTCCTCCGGGTCTTCCGAAAGGGCGCGACGTGGTCCGGGGCGTGTTTTGCTCTTCACGTCCTTCCGAGGGCCGAAGGCCCTCGCCTTGGAATCGTCATCTCGCGCAAGTACGGGACGGCGGTGGAGAGGAACCGCGCCAAGCGGAGGATCCGCGAGGCCTTTCGCGCGAACGTGGAGCGGCTGCCGAGCGCGGACATCCTCGTGCGACCGAGCCTGGACTGCCGTGAAGCGACCGTGGATGAGATCGCGGAGCTGTTGATCGAAGGAGCGAGCCGAGCGATCGGACGATAGGGAGGAACGCCGATGAATCAAGAGACGATCTACCTCACGAAGGAAGGGTACGAGCTCATGCGACAGGAGCTCGAGAAGGTCGAGAAGACCCTCTACGAGGAGATCCCGGAGAAGTTGAAGACGTCGAAGCTGAACGGCGGCGACCTCCGCGAGAACAAGGAGTACATGTACCTGCAGAGCCAGCAGGAGTACTACGAGCGTGAGGTGCGGCGCCTGCAGTCGATTCTTGAGGTCGCCGAGGTCCTTCCCGACGAAGCCATTTCGAAGGACGTCATCGGCATCGGATCGAGCTTCCTTCTTCAGGACCTCACCCTGAAGGAAAGCGGCACGTTCACCCTCGTGAGCCCCGCCGAGGTCGACCTCGATACGGGGAAGATCTCCGTTGCGTCCCCCGTCGGGCGGCTCCTGCTCGGAAAGCGAGAAGGGGATCAGGTGAAGGCCGAGTTCCCTTGGGGCACGTCGCGCTTCCGCGTCATCGCGATCAACAAGTAGGCAGCCGGAGAGACCATGTCCGATCCCTTGGTCCACGCGCGTCTCGAGAAGATCGAGGCGCTCAGGAAAGAGGGCGTTGATCCCTTCCCGGCGAGAGTTCCCGCCTCCGAACGGATCAGCGACGTTGTGCAACGCCACGAGAAGCTCGCCGCAGAGCAACACACTGGCGAACGGGTTGCCGTGGCCGGCCGACTGATGGCCCGCCGCCAGATGGGGAAGGCATCGTTCCTCGATCTTCGGGACGGGTCTGGGAAGATCCAGATCCACGCCGCCGCCGATCGACTCGGCGAGGAAACCTACGGTCGGCTCGGCGACGTCGACGTCGGCGACTTCCTCCACGTCGCCGGCGAGGTCTTTCGAACGAAGCGCGGTGAGCTCACGGTCGCCGCGGAGTCGTGGACGTTCCTCGCGAAGGCGATCCGCCCGTTGCCGGAGAAGTGGCATGGATTGAAGGACGTCGAGCTCCGCTACCGCCACCGCTCGCTCGACCTCCTCGCGAACGACGAGACCCGTGAGCGGTTCGTACGTCGCGCGAAGATGATGGCGACGGTGCGCTCCGAACTCACCGCGCTCGGCTTCCTCGAGGTCGAAACGCCGTCCCTGCACCCGATTCCGGGCGGCACCACGGCGCGGCCGTTCGTCACGCACCACAACGCGCTCGACCTCGACCTGTACCTCCGCATTGCGCTGGAGCTCTACCTGAAGCGAGCCCTCATCGGCGGCCTCGACCGCGTGTTCGAGATCGGCAAGTGCTTCCGCAACGAGGGCGTGTCGACCAAGCACAACCCCGAGTTCACGATGCTCGAGCTGTATCAGGCGTATACCGACTACGAAGGGATGATGCGACTTGTCGAGGCCCTTATCGCCGCCGTGTTCCGAACGACCGTGGGATCGCTCGTCGCCGACTATCAGGGGACGCGGCTTGACTTCTCGCCCCCGTGGCGCCGCGTCGCGATGCTCGATGCGATCGCCGAGACCTCGGGTCTCGAGATCGGGACACTCACGGCGGCGGAGATCATCACCGCGGCGAAGGCCAAGGGGATCGGCCTTCCGAACCTGTCGCGTTCGCAGCTCATCGAGCACCTGTTCGATCGGTTCGTCGAGCCGACGCTCGTCCAGCCGACGTTCGTGACCGACTATCCCGTCGAGATCTCGCCGCTCGCCAAGCGCCGCGTCGATGCGCCGCACCTTGCCGAGCGGTTCGAGCTGTTCGTGATGAACATGGAAATCGCGAATGCGTTCTCCGAGCTGAACGACCCGGTGGACCAGCGAGCGCGCTTCGAGGACCAGGAACGACTGCGGGCGAGCGGCGACGAGGAGGCCCAGCGGATCGACGAGGACTTCCTGTTTGCCCTGGAGCACGGGATGCCCCCCACGGGAGGGATTGGCGTCGGCCTCGATCGCCTCGCGATGCTCGTCCTCGACTCCGCGTCGATCCGTGACGTGATCCTCTTCCCCGCACTTCGCAGGAAGGACGAGGCGTGACCACTTGGAATCGGTTCGTCGACCGTCTTGAGATCTTGGGCGACCTTGCACACGCGTGGGACGTCCGGGCGATGGAAGCGATCAGCGGCGTTCGGCTGTTCCAGCGGGTTCCGCGCTTCTTCCGTGCCGCGACGTACCTCGGTGACGGGTACCTGTGGGGCGCGCTGGCCCTTGGACTCCTCCTCTTCGGACAAAGGGTCGACCGCTGGAACGTGTTCTTCGCGTTCTGCGTCACGGTCGTCAACATTGCCGTGCTGCGGCTTCTGAAGCTTCTCTGCGCGCGCGAGCGCCCCGACCTGATCACCGACGGCCCGCGGGCGCGGGTGATCGACACGTACTCCTTCCCGTCGGGGCACGCGACGACGTCGTTCGGGATTGCCTGGATCGTCTCGTCGTGCTACCCGTACCCCGTCGTTCAGGGCCTTGTCTACGCTACGGCTGCAACAATTGCCCTGTCCCGAGTTTGCGTCCGCGAGCACTTCCTCTTCGACGTGTTGGCCGGCGCCGCGCTCGGGACCTCCATTGCCGCCGGGCTTCTGCCGCTTCTCCGCTCGGTTCTGCTTTGACAGCGCTTCAGGGTGTCCCGTAGAATCTCAGTGTCTAGGACCGAAAGCGTGACCAAGGAGCGTTCGATGAAACAACACTTCTCGAGTCGTGCCGCAGGCGCAAGACGATCCGCGATCCGAGAGCTTCTCAAGCTGACCGAACAACCGGACATCATCTCGTTTGGTGGCGGTCTTCCCGCGCCGGAGAGCTTCCCGCACGAGGAGCTCGCCGTCATCGCGGCGGATCTCTTGCGAAACGATTACCGAAACGTCCTGCAGTACGGAACGACAGAAGGAAGCCGAACCCTGCGTCGGGCAATGATTGAGTGGCTGCGGCCGCAGGGGATTGACGTGACCCTGGACGAGCTCTTGGTGACGTCGGCGTCTCAACAGGGGTTGGACCTCCTCTGCAAGGCGTTCTTCGACCCCGGAGACGTCGTGGTCTGCGACCTGCCGACCTACCTCGGCGCGGTGCAGGCGTTCTCTCTCTTCCAGGCCG
>JBDKUT010000107.1:0-7650 GCA_039679545.1 Thermotogota bacterium | reverse complement strand
GCACGGCGTCGAAGTCGAAGTGGACACGGAGACGGGCGAGATCGAGATCCTGCGCATCGTCACCGCCATCGACGCGGGGAAGGTGCTGAACGCGGGGCTCGCCCGCGGGCAGGTGATCGGCGGCGTCGTCCAAGGGATCGGCTCGGCGTTGTGGGAGGGGTTCCGGTTCGACAAAGATGGACATCTCAAGAACCCGAGCTTCGTCGACTACAAGATCCCGACGGCCAAGGACCTGCCGCGCGAGATGACGCCGATCCTCCTTGAAAACCCTCAGCCGGACGGACCGTACGGCGCCCGCGGCATCGCCGAGCACCCGATGATCTCGGTTCCGTCCGCCATCGGCAACGCCCTCTTCGACGCGCTCGGGATCGAGTTCACGTCGCTACCGCTCTCCCCCGAGCACATCGTCGCGCGACTGGCCGAGAAAGGTGCGAAGCCGTGAAGGACGTCCTCGTCGAGAAGAACCGCTACTTCGATTCCGTCTTCCTCCTGCGGATCAGCCGCGAACTCGAAGACCTTCCAGGGATCGCGAAGGCCGTCGTCGCGATGGGGACGCCGGCCAACCTCGAGAGCCTGGGGCGCGTCGGGTTCGTCGTCGGGGGTTCTGGAGAGCGCGTGGCCCCAACCGACCTGGTGATCGCCGTCGACGCGGCATCCGGAGATGCCCTCGCGAAGGCGAGGACCCGTCTTGCGGAACTGCTCGCGGGGCCTCAGGGTCCCACTTCTACGGCGGTCGCTCGACCGTCGACGCTCGCCGAGGCCGTCGCCTCCGATCCCGCGATCAGCCTTGCCCTCATCTCCGTCCCCGGCGCGTACGCGGTCCGAGAGGCGCGCCAGGCGCTTCGCCACGGCCTCCACGTCTTCCTCTTCTCCGACAACGTATCGGTCGAGGACGAAATCGCTCTCAAGGACGAGGCGGCGCGCCGCGGCCTCCTCCTCATGGGTCCCGACTGCGGTACCGCCATTCTGAGTGGCGTTCCCGTCGGGTTCGCCAACGTCGTTCGACGCGGTTCCATCGGCATCGTCGGGGCTTCGGGCACCGGCATCCAGGAGGTCTCCTCGCTCATCGACCGACTCGGGGGCGGCGTCTCCCAAGCGATCGGCACCGGCGGGCGAGACCTCTCGGAGCCCGTGGCCGCGCGATCGACCCTCGCGGCAATCGACGCCCTGGCCGACGATGCCAAGACGACGGTGCTCGTGGTCGTATCCAAGGCGCCGAGCCCCGCCATCGCCGACCGCGTCCTCGCCCGTTTGCTCAAAGCGGGCAAGCCGGCGGTCGTTCAGTTTGTCGCGGCGCCGCCGCGCAAGGCCGAGCAGAACCTCACCTTTGCTGCGACGCTCGACGAAGCGGCTCGCTGCGCGTGCCGCTCGACCGGCCTCGCCGTCTCTGAGGATGTGCCTCTCCCGGCGATGCCTACCCTCGCGTTCCCGGCGACACAACGCTCGATCCGCGGCCTCTTCTGCGGCGGGACGCTGTGCCAGGAGGCATGGGGCATCCTCCGCGCCGCAGGCCTCGAGGTCCGGTCGAACGTCGCCGTAGACAAACGATTCCACGTCGGCGCCGAAGAAAACGTAGCGGGGCATGTCCTGTGGGATCTCGGCGATGACGCGTTCACCGTGGGGCGGCCTCACCCGATGATCGAGCCTGATCTCCGCGATCGGTACGTGGCCGCGGCCGGCGCTGATCCGTCCGTCGCCGTCGTCCTCACCGACTGCGTCATCGGCTACGGCGCGCATCCAGACCCTGGTGCAAGCCTCGCCAAGGCGGCGAAACAAGCGCTCGCCACGACCCGCAAGGCGAAGCGCCCTCTTGTCGTCATTGCCTCCGTCACCGGCACGGACCGCGATCCGCAGGGCTACGGCGCACAGCGGCGAACCCTCGAGGACGCCGGGATCGTCGTCGCGGAGACGAACGCCCTCGCGGCGCGGTGCGCGGCCGAGATCGTCCAAGGAGGCACCCAATGAAGCGGAAGCCGGACGAGCCGATCCGCAATCTCTTTGCGAGCGAGCTCCGCGTCGCGAATCTGGGACTTGCCTCGTTCGCTCAGGCGCTCCGCGCCGCCGGCTGCCCCGCCGTCGACGTCGATTGGCGGCCCCCGGCGGGCGGCGATCCCGAGCTGGCACGCCTCCTCGACGGGCTGCGCGTCGAGGACGGCGACGGCTGGATCGCCCAAGTTGAGCGTGCCAACCAGGCCGCCGTTGAGCGACTGCTCGCTGCGCAGCCCACGCTGATCGGAATCGGCGCCGCCCAAGACGTCGTCCCGGGAATGACGTCGAACACAATTCTCCACGCTGGGCCTCCCGTGACGTGGGAGCGCATGTGCGGACCGATGCGCGGCGCCGTCATCGGTGGCCTCCTCTACGAAGGCCTCGCGACGTCTCCCGAGGAAGCCGAGTGTCTCGCCGCGTCCGGCGACATCCGCTTCGACCCGTGCCATCACCACCAGGCCGTCGGGCCGATGGCCGGTGTCATCACAGCCACGATGCCCGTCTGGATCGTCGAGAACACCGCGTTCGGCAATCGCGCCTTCGCCACCCTGAACGAGGGCCTCGGCAAGGTGCTCCGCTACGGCGCGTACTCCGACGAGGTCATCGACCGGCTTGTCTGGATGCGCGACGTCCTCGCGCCGATCCTCGCGAAGGCGTTGCGGAAGCACGGCCCGCTCGATCTCCGAACCCTCATCGCCCAGGCACTCCAGATGGGCGACGAAGGCCACAACCGCAACCGCGCCGCAACGTCACTCTTCATCCGCGAGCTCGCCCCGCACCTCGCGCGGCTTACCGAGCCCGGCGACGCCGTCGCCCGCATCTTCGAGTTCCTCAACGGCAACGACCACTTCACCCTCAACCTCTCCATGGCGGCGGGAAAATGCTCGCTCGACGCCGCGACCGACGTGCCCGGAAGCTCGCTCGTCACGGTCATGGCCCGCAACGGGACCGAGTTCGGAATCCGCGTCTCCGGCACCGGCGACCGCTGGTTCACCGCGCCGGCGCCGAAGGTCGCCGGCCTGTACCTCCCCGGCTTCTCCGAAGTCGACGCCGCCCGAGATATCGGCGACTCGGCGATCACGGAGACCGCCGGGTACGGCGGCTTCGCCATGGCCGCCGCGCCCGCCATCGTCCAGTTCGTCGGCGGGAGCCCCGAGCGCGCGCTCGAGACCACGCGCCGAATGCGCCGCATCACCCTTGCTGAGAGCCTCGTGTATCGGATTCCCGCCCTCGGCTTCGCCGGCACTCCCACAGGCATCGACGTCCTCAAGGTCGTCGACAGCGGCACCCTTCCTGCGATCAATACCGGCATCGCCCACAAGGAGCCGGGCGTCGGCATGGTCGGCGCCGGCCTCGTCGAGCCCCCGTTCGAATGCTTCGCCCAGGGCGCCCGCGCTCTTGCTGAGACGTTGGCGCCAGGTTCTAAGGAGACGACATGAAGCTGATTGATCTAACCATCCCACTGTCGATTGCCACCCCGCCGTGGCCGACGTACGAACCGCTGCAGGTGAAGTACTTCAAGCGCCTCGCGCCGAACGGCGCCAACGGCCAGCTCGTCACCCACTCGAACCACGTTGGCACGCACCTCGACGGCGAGATCCACTTCTACACGCCGGGGAAGGACATCGCCCAGCTCAGTCTTGACTTCCTCGTCCACGACGGCGTCGTCGTCGACCTGTCGGACGCCGTGGGCGACTACGACCTCTACACCTCGGAGATGATCGAAGAGCGCGTCGAGGTCAAAGAGGGCGACATCCTCATCATCCACACCGGGTACCACCACTACGGATGGGACCAGCCGACGGCCGACGAGATCCGCTACATGGTCAAGCACCCCGGACCGGACCGTGAGTTCGCGCAGTGGTGCCTGCGGAAGAAGCTGCGCTGGCTGGGCGTCGACTGCGGTTCCGCCGACCATCCGATGAACACGATCATCCGCGACTGGATGCCACGGCAAGCCAAGGAGGCCGACGCCCACTTCCGCGCCAAGTACGGCCAGCCGGTCGCCGAGCGGTTCGATTCGACCAAGTACCAGCTCATGCACATCGAGCTCTTCAACCACGGGATCATCCACGCCGAGTGCCTGGGCGGCGACATCGACCTGTTGCTGAATCAGCGCGCGACGATCGGCTGTTTCCCGTGGCGGTTCGTCGACGGAGAGAGCTCGATCGCGCGCATCGTCGCGATGGTCGACGACGATCGGTACGACGAGCTGATGCAGGTGAAAGCTGAGTGCGCGCTGACGAAGTTCGGCGACGTCGCAGGAGCCAAGAATCCCCAGCTGCACGAGGTTGGGCGAACGTAGCCCGGAAGCGTGCCCGGCTTCGGACGAAACCTCCGTATTCGCCGCAAGCTAGCGAAGCGCGCTTCCGCTTGGAGGTGCGCTCGGCTATGCGCCCGTATCGTCCAGCGTGATGCACATCACACTCGGGAGACCTGCAGGTTGTGTGATACGCGTTACGGCGCGAGAGTGATGTACGTCACTTCCGCGCTCGGTGCCGGGCGCGTGATGCAGATCACACTCGGATGCGGCGCTCGTGCCCGGCCCTGATGCGAGGAGTATCCATGGCAACCACAACAGTCGATGTGTTGCGGATCGGCGGGCACGCGCACAGGTACCTCGCTGCAGCTCCACGCACCGGCAGCGTCGCCTCGACCTTCCGCCACGGGTTCAATGTGCTTTTCGAAGAAGAGAGCGCGCCGACCTACGTTTCAGTTCAGACCCCGGCGGTTCCGCTTCACCCCTGGGCGATCGAGGTGCCCATGATCCCGCCAGACATCGCCGTCGACGCTTCCGTGCACGTGATCGACGTGGCGGCGACCGCCTCTACTCAACAGACTCCACGAACCGAGCTCGCATCGCTCACCATTCACACACTACGCGCCACAAGTTGCGATCTACGTCTTGCCCCCTGGACCAAGGAGCAGACTGCGGTCGCCCTGGGTCGCCTCCCACAACTGCGCACCTTCGCCGATGAAGAGTCGGCGCGACGTGTTCCCGATCCGTTCCAGTTCCACGTTGACTCCATCATCGCGCAGTGGTGCGCAGCGCCGGACCCAGCAGCCCTCTTCGCCCTCGTCGGCCTTGGCACCGGCTCGACGCCGTCGGGCGACGACCTCCTCGTCGGCATTCTCGCCGGGCTCACCGCGATGTCCGCGCTCTCCGCGGCGGGGCAAGAGCTCGAGGCGCTGCGGCAAGTCCTCGCCGGAGTGAGCCTTCGAACGCACCCCGCGTCTCGGCAGATGCTCACTGCGGCCGCTGACGGAGCTTTTCCTGAGCCGCTTCTCCCTCTCGTGAGCGCGCTGGGAAACGCGAGAGCTGCAGAGGAGCTGGAATCCGCTGCGGTCCGCGTGCTCGCCCTCGGCGCCTCCTCAGGGCGTGGTTTCCTCGCGGGTGTCTTGGCATCGCTGGGCCGAAGCAGGCGGTCCAGTTGACGTGCGGATACGATCTGTATACAATCGCATACCCTTGGTATCCGGAGTGACCTATGCTTGCCGAACTGTTCGGTTCTGAAGCGAGGGTACGGGTGTTGGCCCTGTTCCTGACGCATCCCGACCGCGACTTCTACGGGCGCGAGGTGGGGAGGCTCACGGGACTCCTCCCGAGGGCCGTTCAGAGGGAGCTCGACCGGCTGTCCGGCATCGGCATCCTCGAACGAGAGAAGCGGGGCAATCGCGTCTACCTGCGAGTGAATCGAGCCAATCCGATCGTCCCCGACCTGCGCGCTATGGTGCTCAAGACCGTAGCCGTTGGAGACCGCATCCGCGAAACGCTGGCAGGTCGAGAGGACATCCGCGTAGCGTTCGTCTTCGGGTCCACCGCTGCGAATGCCGACACGGTGGAGAGCGACATCGATCTGTTCGTGATCGGTGAGACGCTCCTCAGCGCGCTGTTTCCAACGCTCTCGGAGCTCGAACGATCGCTCGGCCGTGAGATCAACGTCTCGCTCTACTCGCCCGGCGAAGTCTCGCGTCGGGTGAAAGACCGCGACCCGTTCCTTGCATCCGTGCTCGCGGGGCCGAGAATCTTCCTCATCGGCACCGAAGACGATCTGCGGGGGATGCTCACATGAACGACTCCTCCCGCCCGATCACTCCTTCCGCGATCGAGATCGGCAGGCTGCTCGCGATCGCAGACCGTGACTTGAGTCAGGCTGCGATCGCCAGCCTACACCTGGATACAAGGTTCGCGCTCGCCTACAACGCCGCGCTGTAGTTGGCCACGGTCGTCCTTCGCCTCCACGGAACCCGTATTCGCAAGACAGGGTTTCACGAACGTACCTTCCAGGAGCTCGAGCCACATCTTCCGCCCAGCATGCGAACCTTCGCAGAGTACTTCGATCGCGCGCGTCGCAAGCGCAACACGCTTTCCTACGATCACGTCAACGTCGCGAGTGCAAGCGAAGTCGACGACTTGATCGGACAGGTGAAGGTCTTCGGCGCCTGGGTCACGGGGGAGGTCAGACGGTCGAACCTCGCCTCGACCTGATCCGGCTGCTCCCTCGATGGCTGTACCACGCCGCGCACTCTTGACGATATGGGGCTTCTCGCTTACAACCCCGGCATCCCGAAGCTTATCCAAGGAGAGGAATGCCGATCCGCGTGACCCGTCTGGAAACTCCGTCTACCGTGGCGCTTGCCCAGTTCCTCGTACTGCTGGCCGCGAACGGCCATCCGTACGCCAACCCGGGTGAGTGGACGCCCAAGGTCCTCCGCGAGCTGCCGGAGCCTCGTCAGGTCTTCGTCGCATCGGATGGCAGGACTACGCTCGGCCTTCTCGTCCTCACGTCCGGTTTCCTCGAGACGTGGGGGGCACCGACCGACCTCCTCGGCGGAAACCCCATCCTTCCGCTCGACGGCCAGGCCGCGGCGATCCACACGGCGCTCCTCCTCGAGGCGACCGCGTGGATCGAACGTGAAGGCGAAAAGGGACTTGAGATCCTTCTGCCGATGGGGTCAGCGAACTGGACGCGCGACGAGCGCCTGGACGCCTTCCTGGGGCACTTCGGGTTCGAGCGGTTCTACTTCGCGATGACCCGCGACCTCGACCAACTCCCGGAGTGCGACGACTCCGCTCTCGAAATCGCGCCCGTCGCATCGGCGACCCCCGAGGAGCTGTACGAGAACTACGCCGCCTGCGTTGCGCACGGCGAGATCGAGCTTGTCACGAGGCAGACGGAGGGCGAGCGGCGCGCGTACTTCGAATCACTTCTCGAAGACACGCTCGGCCATCCGGGCTCGCTTGCCTTCTTCGACGACGATCGCCTCCTCGGCTTCACCCTCGTCGCCGAGTGGGACGAGACCGCCGCGCACCTCGCCTGGATCGGGATCCTTCCGGAGAGCCGCAGGCGCGGCTACGGGCAGCGCTTGCTCTATGACGCCATGGTCACATGCCGCGAGCACGGCGTCGAGAAGATGTCGCTCTACACCGACGTCTCCGTCTCGGCGAAGACGATCTACGAGCGCCTCGGTTTCCAGCCCGCCGGCGCACTCACCTACCGCTGGCGCGCCTCGGCCGAACGAGCCGACCCCTAGGGGCGCTGGGCTGTCGTATGTTCGGGATGTACCTCGCACAGATGGCGCTCGATCAGGCCGAGCTGCTTCGCACGCTCTTCTGAGTTGCCTTCAGCGTGGCTCAGAACTGCTACCTGTCCCAGCCAC
>JBDKUT010000106.1:0-1608 GCA_039679545.1 Thermotogota bacterium | reverse complement strand
GAGCCCTGCACGACGGTCGTCGACTCGTCGCACGAGCGCGGTTACGCAGCGATCGGGCTTGGACGACGCGGTACCGAGGAGGCGCCGGACGGCGCGTTCCTCACCTTGCGCATTGGCAACTACCTGTCGCGCCATATGGCTCGCCGTCGGGCGCTCGTCTCGGAACGAGGGGAGGAGTTGTCGCTCGGCGATCGCACGGCCCGCTTCCTCGACCGCCGCGTTCTGCTTGAGAAGGACGGCGCACCGCCACCCTCCCTGGCCTTCCTGCTCGAACTTTCGTGGGAACTGGACGGGGTTTTCGCGATCCTCACCGCCGATGGGTTGTCGAAACCTGAGCTGATCGAGCTCGCTTCGCGGCTCGCCGCGTCTCACTAGCTCGCGCCAACCTCATCGCGGGTCGTCCCACCTCGCAGGTTGATCGCCATTCGCTCGATGTCATCCATCAGTCGGGCAATCCGCTTCGCTTGACGATCGGAGGTCGCCGCCAAGTCCTGCTGATTGCAGAGAAGCGTGACGCACAGCGAGACAAGCTCCGCACCGGCGACGTCCTCCTGGGCAATCGGGCGTGGATCGGAGTACGTGCAGACGAGCGCGCCGATCCGCTCCGCCCCAGCTCGAAGCGGGATGGATATTGCGCTCGCAGGCACCCTGGGGTCGCGGACCGCGCGGATTCTTCCCTCCGATTGAAGGGCGAAGACCGGAGCATCCGGCAGCGCGAAGGCCCACTCACAACGACCCTCAGAGAGGAGCCGTACGAGCGCGTCGCCTTCCCACGAGCCGAACACACCGAGAGGGCGTCCCGCGTCGCTCAGCGGGTCCCAGCGAACGACAGCGGCACCGGTGCAGTCGAGCAGCAGAGCGATCTGCTGGCAGAGAGAATCCCATCCCTCGGCTTCGTGAACCGCTCCGGCAAACGCACGAATCCGGGCCACCGATCCAATCCACATTCCCGCCCCAGCCCGCAACTCGCCGCGGTCCAACCCACGGCCACGCGCCCTGGTTGGAACCAGCCGCGCGAGGAGCCGCGTCCAAGGGCGCTCTTTCCGTTTCATCCTCCGCACCGACTCCCTCAGCCGGCACCGTCAGGTAGCCGCGTAGTCATGGATTCATCGGAGTATAGCTTCCAATGGATGAGGGCGCAATAGAACCCAGCATCTCGCCTGGAGAGTGATTCCCCATCCGCTTGACAACCTCCCGGGGGCGCTCCACTCTCTTCGCCGACATGACGGACGCGCCCAGCCCACAGGAAGAACTGGAACGGCTTCGCGCCGAGATCCATCGCCACAACTACCTCTACCACGTCCTCGACCGACCGGAGATCGAAGACGCAGAGTACGACACCCTCTTCCGTCGGTTGGTTGCGCTCGAAGCCGAGCACCCGGAGTGGATCACGCCCGATTCCCCCACGCAACGCGTGGGCGCCGCCCCCGCAGATGTTCTGGCTTCCGCCGCGCATGGCATCCCGATGTTGAGCCTCGACAACGCGATTAGCGAGGACGAGCTGCGATCGGTCGACGAGCGCCTGCGCGCTCGCCTCATGCAGGATGCCGTCCGCTACGTCGCGCTGCCCCAGCTGGACGGGTTGTCGGTCGAGCTGGTTGACCTCGA
>JBDKUT010000105.1:0-36446 GCA_039679545.1 Thermotogota bacterium | reverse complement strand
GGCCATGCTTCGTCTCGGCGGACAAGTGATCAGCGTCGCCGAAGCGAAGACCTCGTCGGCGGCGAAGGGAGAGTCACTCGCCGACACGATCCGGACGGTCGAGGGGTACGCCGACGTCATCGTGCTGCGCCACCCCGAGATTGGGGCGGCGGACGAGGCGGCGCGCGCGGCGCGCGTACCGATCCTGAACGCGGGGGACGGCGCCGGACAGCACCCGACCCAGTCGCTCCTCGACCTTTACACGATCCGCAAGGAACAGGGTCACGTCGACGGCTTGCGGGTCGCCCTCGTCGGCGACCTCAAGAACGGCCGGACGGTTCACTCGCTTGCCGACGTGCTCTTGAACTACGAGGTTTCGTTCCTCTTCGTGGCGCCGGCGGCGTTGCGCATGCCGAGCGCGATTGTCGAGAAGCTGCGGGCCAAAGGGATCTCCGTCGCGGAGACCGACGACCTCGGCGAGGCGATCCGGACGGCCGACGTTCTCTACATGACCCGGATTCAGAAAGAGCGGTTCGCCGACCCGGCTGAGTACGAGCGGCTCAAGGGCGCCTACGTCCTCGACCGCGCGACGCTCGCGGCAGCTAAGCCGTCCATCACGGTCATGCACCCACTGCCGCGGGTGAACGAGATCGCCCTCGACGTCGACGGCCTCCCGGGGGCCGCGTACTTCCGACAGTCGGCGAACGGCGTTCCGGTTCGGATGGCACTCCTCTCGCTCGTGCTCGAGGAGCCGACGCGCTAGCTCGAGCTCTGGCGCCGAAGCACGAGGACGTCGGACATCGCTGCGGCGTCGACTGCGACCGAGTCCCCCTCGTGGATCTCGCCGGCGACGATCTTTGACGCGAGCGGGTTCTCCACCAGCCGCTTGAGGGCGCGGGCGAGGGGCCGGGCACCGTAGTGGGGGTCGAACCCTTCCTTGGCGAGGATCCGCTTTGCTTCCGGGGTCAGCGTCAGACGAATCTGCTGCTCGGCCAGCCGGCTGTTGAGCTCGGCGATCTTCAGCTCCACGATCTTCTCGATCGCGGCCTCGTCGAGCGGGTGGAAGATGACGGTCTCGTCGATCCGGTTCAGGAACTCCGGCCGCAGCGTCTTCTTGAGCTCATCGTGGATCCGCTTGTGAATCGTGGCCTCGTCGTCGTCCGACTGGAAGAACTCGCTGCCGACGTTCGACGTCATGATGAGAATCGTGTGGCGGAAGTCGACCGTGCGGCCGTGGCCGTCGGTGAGCCGCCCTTCGTCGAGCAGTTGGAGCATGAGGTTCATGACCTGCGGGTGCGCCTTCTCGAGCTCGTCGAACAGGATGACCTGGTAGGGCCGTCGGCGCACCGCCTCCGTCAACTGCCCTCCCTCTTCGTACCCCACGTAGCCCGGCGGCGAGCCGATCAGGCGGGCCACGGCGTGGCGTTCCATGTACTCTGACATGTCGATGCGAAGGAGAGCGGCATCGCTGCCGAACAGGAACGCGGCGAGCGCCTTGGCGAGCTCGGTCTTGCCGACTCCGGTCGGGCCGAGGAACAGGAACGTGCCGATCGGCCGACGGGGGTCGGAGAGCCCGGCGCGCGAGTGGCGAACCGCCTCGGCGACGGCGTGCACGCCCTCGTCCTGGTCGATCAGCCGCGCGTGGAGCGCGTCCTCCATCGAGGAGAGGCGCGACCGCTCCTCCTCGAGCATCCGCTCGGCGGGGATTCCCGTCCACTGCGACACCAGGGCGGCGATCTCGGCCGGGCGCACGTTGGTCCCGCTCCCGTCGACGCGCAGCCGGCTCCCCGCCTCGTCGATCAGGTCGATGGCCTTGTCGGGGAGGAAGCGATCCGTGAGATAACGCTCGGATAGGCGGGCGGCCGCCTCGATGGCGTCGTCAGTGATCTTGACCTGGTGGTGCTTCTCGAGCGTTTCTCGCAGCCCCTTGAGAATCTGGATCGTCTCGTCGATCGACGGCTCGGGGACGAAGACCTTCTGGAACCGCCGCTCGAACGCCGAATCCTTCTCGATGTGTTCACGATACTCGTCGAGCGTCGTGGCGCCGATCATCTGGAACCGGCCGCGGGACAGAGGCTCCTTGAGCATGTTCGACGCGTCGATCGCGCCCTCGGCCGCGCCGGCGCCGACGAGCGTGTGCAGCTCGTCGACGAAGAGAATCGTCTGGCCGGTGTGCGCCTCGATCTCGCGGATGACGGACTTGAGGCGATCCTCGAACTCGCCCCGAAACTTGGATCCGGCCACCATCGCCGCGATGTCGAGGGCGACGATCTCCTTGCCCTTCAAGGAGTCGGGAACGTCTCCGTCGACCATCCGCTGAGCGAGGCCCTCCACGACGGCCGTCTTGCCAACCCCCGGCTCGCCGATGAGGACTGGGTTGTTCTTCCGGCGGCGCGACAGGATCTGTTCCATGCGTCGGATCTCCTCGTTCCGGCCGATCACCGGGTCGAGTTCGCCGCGCTTCGCCTTCTCCGTGAGGTTGGTTGAGTACTTCTTAAGGATCTGGTATCGCTCCTCGGCCGCCTGGTCGGTGACGCGTTGCTCGCCGCGAACGTCGCGGAGCGAGCTGTAGATCGACTCGGGTGTGATCTGGTGCCTTCCGAGCACCCGCCGGAGTTGAGGGTCCGTCGTGCGACTGATGGCGAGCAGAAGGTGGTCCGATCCGATGAACTCGTCGTGGAGCCTGTCGGCCTCCATCTGGGCCGCGGTGACGACCGCGTCCAGTCGTGGAGTGATGTACACCTGCCCTCCGATCTGGCCGGCCACCGACGGCTTGGACTTGAGCAGAACGTCGATGTCCTTGGCCAGGGCGTCGAGCTTGACCCCCATGGCTTGCAGGATCTCCCGGCCTACGCCCTCCTTGCTTACGAGGACGTAGGCGATGTGCTCCACATCAAGCTGGTTGTGCTTGTATCGCGTGAGGAGATCCTGAGCCTCCCGGAAGAGCTCCTGGGTTCCCTCGGTCATCTTGTCGAATCGGATCATAATTCCCGCCTCTACTTAGCAGTCACATCATGTAACTGCTAACGCAGTGTAGACAATGCCTGGGGGGAAGTCAAGCGCTTGAGGAAAGCAGACTAGCGCAGCGTCTTCAGAACCATGTTGACGGCCGCGTAGAGAAGGATGACGCCGAACAGCTGACGGAGCCGCCGACGCGGAATCCGATCACCGAGAATGGGGCCGAACTGTGCGCCGACGACGGTTCCGAGGATCAGCGGGAGGGCGAGCGCGAGCTCCACGTTCCCCTGGATGAAGTGAGTGGACGCTCCGAAGATCGACGACGGAACCATGACGAAGAGGCTCGTCGCGATCGCGGGCAGGATCTCGAGTCCAAGAAGGAGGGCGAGCGAGGGAACCATGATCGTTCCGCTGCCGATTCCGAGCAGTCCCGAGGCGAGCCCTGCGACGAGGCCGATGGCGGCTCCGATCAGGTAGAGGCGGGGCCCGGTCACGGGGCCGCGGTGGGCGTGGCTGATCTCGTTCGTGGTCTTGCCGAGCAGCATCATTCCGATCGGGTAGAGGAGGAGCGCGGCGAAGCCGATCGCGAGCCACCGGGACTCGATCGTCGTGGTTAAGCGCGCCCCGGCCCACGTCCCGAGGAGGCTGGTGGGCATGAGCGTGAGGCCGACCTTGTACTGGGTCACGTGCCGGCGCGCGTAGGCGATCGACGCCGAGAGGCTCGTGAAAATGATGGCCGTAAGACTCGTGCCGGCCGCGACTTGCACGGACTCGGCCCATCCAGTGAGGGTCAGAAGCGGCACGATGAAGATCCCGCCGCCGACCCCAAGAAGACTCGACAGCACGCCGATGCCGAGGCCGGCGAAGAGGAGCGGCAGGAAGGTGCCGAGCGAGATCGCCATGCGGTGACTATACGACACCGAGTTCGGACCCTCACGCCGAGCCGGGTCGACGCACGCTCGCATACCGCGTCGGACCCGGACGTGCGCTCTTACCTTGGGCTAGGCAGACGGGTCGGCGCAGCACGCGCAGAACAGGTAGACGCGGCGTGTCGGCCAAGGTAGAGTCGGACAATCAGCAACGGGACGGGAGGACTTCATGCACACACCAACTCGCGAGGAAGCCTACGCGCTCCTGACCGAGTACAACGACCAGGACGGACTGATTAAGCACGCGCTTGCCGTGGAAGCCGTGATGCGGTACGCCGCGAGAAAACGAGGCCTCGACGAGGAGACGTGGGGAATCGTTGGCCTCGTGCACGACCTCGACTACGGGCGCTTCCCGGATCAGCACTGCACGATGACGGCGCGCATCCTTCGGGAGCGGAATTGGCCGGAGGAGCTGGTCCACGCTGTCGTGTCGCACGGATGGGGATTGTGCTCGGATGTCGAGCCGTCGACGGAGATGGAAAAGCTCCTCTTTGCGATCGACGAGCTGTGCGGTCTCGTCACGGCCGCCGTTCTGGTTCGGCCTTCGAAGAGCCTCCACGACCTCGAGGTGAAGTCGCTCAAGAAAAAGTGGAAGGATCGGAGCTTCGCTGCGGGAGCGAATCGCGACGTGATCGAGAAGGGTGCGACGATGCTCGGCACGAGCGTGGACGATCTGATGGCCGACGCGATCGCGGGAATGCGCGAGGCCGCCGGAGCGCTCGGTCTCGACGGATCCCTGGCCGGGACGAAGTGAGGAGCGGGCAATGACCGAGACGACATACCACGTGGGTCGTTGGAGTCTGGATGACCTCATTCTCGTGAAGACCGGGCCGGGCCTCGAGAGGGCGTTTTCCGTTCTCGACGACGCGGCGAGCACGGTCGAGTCCTGGCGAGGCCAGTTGAATGGTTCGTTGCCGAAGAAGGCGTTCGCCATCCTCGTTCGCGACGTGGAGCGGCAAGCGCACGCTGCTGCAGTGCTCGAAGGATTCTCGTACCTCTGGTTTTCCGAGCAGACGAGCAACGCCGACGCCCTCGCGTTGCGACAGCGGGTGGACTCCCGGCTCGCCGACGCCAGGAATCGCACACTGTTCGTTGAGCATTGGTGGAAAGCCCTCGACGAGGAGACGGCGCGTCGCCTGCTTCCGGCGGCGGGCGATGCTGCCTACCACTTTGAGTCGCTGCGGCGGTTCGCGCCGTACACGCTCACCGAGCCTGCCGAGCGGGCGATCAACATCAAGGATGTCAACGGAATCCACGGGATCACAACGATCTACGACATGATGGAGTCTGGTTTCACGTTCTCCCTATCGATCGACGGCGAGACAAAAATGCTGACCCGGAGCGAAGTGATGGTCTACGCCCGCGACCCGGACCCGGCGAAACGGGCGGCGGCCTATGACGCTCTCCTGCGCGTGTTCATCGCCAACAAGGACGTCCTTGCACAGCTCTACAAGTACACGGTGAGCGACTGGGTGGAAGAGAACGTGAAGCTTCGCGGGATGGCATCCCCGATCGCGGCGCGGAACCTCGCCAACGACGTTCCAGACGACGCCGTCGATACGTTGCTCGAGGTTTGTCGGGAGAACGCGTCGGTGTACCACCGCTTCTTCCGACTGAAGGCCCAGTGGATCGGCATGGACCGCCTGCGGCGCTGCGACATTTACGCCACCCTCGAGCCGATCGTGCGGAAGTACTCGTATGACGACGCGGTCCGCCTCGTGCGTCGGTCGTTCGGCGACTTCCATCCGAGGCTCGCCGATCTGGCCGAGCGCGTGTTCGCGGCCGGGCACATCGACTCCCAACCTCGACCGGGCAAAGACGTGGTCGCGTTCTGCTACAGTGTCGTGCCGGACAAGGTTCCGTGGATCTGCGTCAACTTCAGCGGGGGAGTCCAGGACGTCAGGTCGCTCGTCCACGAGCTCGGCCACGCCGTGCACAGCCAACTTGCCTCGGAGCACTCGGTGCTGACCTGGAACTCGTCTCTACCGCTCGCCGAGACGGCGTCGAACTTCGCCCAAATGCTCCTCCTCCAGGGGTTGCTTGACGTCGATCGGGACTCCGCATTCCGCCGCTACCTTCTGGCGCAGTACGTGGACGAGAGCTACGCGGCGATTCTGAGGCAGGCGTTCTTCGCCCTGTTCGAACGCGACGCGCATCGCATGGTGAAGGAAGAGTCGGCGACGGCCGACCAGCTGGCCGCCTGCTACCTCGACAACCTCCGCGGCCAATTCGGTTCAAGCGTCGACGTGCCCGATGAGTTCCGCTGGGAGTGGCTGATGATCACCCACATCTACCACACGCCCTTCTACTGCTACGCGTACCCCTTCGGGCACCTGCTCGTGCTCGCCCTCTACGAGCAGTACCAACGGGAGGGGGCGTCGTTCGTTCCGAGATACCTGCGCATCCTGGAGCAGGGCGGATCGAAGGCGCCGCTCGCCATCCTCGATGAGGCTGGCTTTGACGTGCGGTCGAAGGAGTTCTGGCAAGGCGGGTTCGACGTCATCTCCGGCATGATCGACGAGCTCGAGGAGCTGAGCGGCTAGAGCGCCGCTGCGGATGCCGCGGGCGGGGCCCGCGCGTTGCGTCGGGCCAAGGAACCGGGGTGGGGTGCTGCGTTCCCCGTGTCCTCTTCGCGAGGACTGCCTCCACCGCAGTCTGGCAGGAGACTCCCGGCCCAACGTCACTCCTCGGATGCCGGAGCCTTACTCGTTCCATCCCAGCATCCAACTTGGGCCGGTTGTCGGGGGGCTCGGTCACGGGTCAGTCGGCCTCTCGCGTCTTCGACCAATGCCTACGTGTACCGTTTGTGCGAATCGAACGCGATACACCGCACCCTGCGCCTCCCCACGGCAGTTGCCGTCTCCCACCGGCAGAGTACTCCTCCGCCGGACTAGGAGGCGCGCCTTCATACCATCAGGTCCGACCTGCAGCCTGTGATTTGTCGCGATTGAACTCTGGGAGTATAGTGGCATACGTGTGGTGGTATCCGAAGACACAATTGTGTTCGTTAGTTTGTTTCCCAGTGGTTCTCATTTCGGTCCTGATCTCCGTCGTCTTCTTGTCGTTACCGGTTCTTGGCTCCGCCAGCCTTTCAATCTCGCAGGTCGACGCAGCGAAGTTCCCCGTGATCGAGTGCTACGTTTCGGTCGCGGACAGTCTCGGCAACCCAATCCATGGCCTTGACTGGACCACCTTCTCTGTGTCGGAGCAGTCCGACCTGGAGATCAGCCCGACGCTAGAGTCCCCCATCGATGTGAGAGAAGTATCAGGTCAGGTCGGAGGCATCGCCGTTGTCCTGGTAATGGATCGTAGCGGCAGCATGAGCGGCGCGCCGATGGTGGCAGCGAAGCAGGCCGCCAAGGATTTCATTGCAGCCCTGGGCGACAACGACATGGCGGCGATTGTGGCGTTTGGGTCGGGGGCATCGCTACTGCAAGGGTTCACATATAACAAGAACGCTCTGACCAGCGCTATCGACCTCATCGCAGCGGGCGGCAACACCGCGCTCTTTGATGGAATCATAGAGGCGCTGGATGAGACGGGCACTGTGTCTGGCGTGAAGGCCGTCATTGCATTCACTGACGGATACGAGAACAACAGCACTCACATGCTCGCCGATGTGCTCTCGGCAGCCGTAGCCGTGAGCGTTCCCGTCTACACAATTGGCATAGGCAGCTCGATTGACGAGCCAGGACTGACAGACATAGCAGTTGGGACCGGGGGGGTGTACAAGCATGCCCCTCAGACAAGTGAACTCCTCGACTTATACAACTACATCGCGCGCCTGACACGGGACCTGTACCTTGTCACATACACAACACATAACCCTTTCCATGACGACACGGCGCGTACAGTGGCTATCTCAGCCGACACCCAAGCAGGGGTACTCACCGACTCCAGATCGTACGTCGTTGGAGCCACCCCGCTTGCTCCAGTCATTTCCAACATTCAGATCTGGAACGGCTCCGCGCTAGTCTCGCCAGGCGCCAGTGTCCTTGGTGGAACAGCCCTGCGCATCACAGCAAACGTTGTGGATGATGTTCAAGTCCAGAAGGTGACGGTGGCGTACCGCCAGACGCCCTCACCTGGACAGGGAGCTCTTTACGCGCTGGCTGAAATGCAGAGCCTTGGAACAGGGCAATACGCGGTTACCATCTCTGGAACCGACGTTTGTGACCCAGGGCTCGACTTCTATGTTTCTGCGACGGATGGTTCTCTTACGTCGACATGCCCGCCCAATGACGCTAGCCTTCATCCCGCTCAGATCCCGGTCCTCCCAAACCATGCCCCCGTGATCTCACATGTACCCGTGACATCTGCACCAGAAGGGTCCCCTGTGACGATCACTGCTGACATCACGGACCAAGATACCGGCGACAGGATCACACAGGCGGACATCCTGTTTCGAACGACAGGGCACATTCTCTACACCAGCCTTCCAATGGTCCGCACGTCGGGTGCACACTACGAGGGCACCATCCCCAGTTCTGTAGTCGCAGCGGCAGGAGTGGACTACTACATCCTAACCCAGGATGCCCGGGGAGTTTCCACGTATGCAGGAACGGACACTACCCCCTATCACATCACTGTCGCTGGGGCAGGAGGGGGCTGTGCCGGCACGCCGCTACGCATTGGGCGACTCCAGGTGGCAGGTGACGGCTGCATCTATGACTCCAAGGCTCGGACCTACACCCTGCAGGGGCACGTCCGTATTGGCACCACAAGCGGCGTGTACTTCGTCGCCCTTGGTGCGGACAGCAGCATCACATGCACCACGACGGGTGTACTTGCTCTGCGGTGGGCAGCACAGATCACAGTGGCGATGGGACCTTTGTCGGTACCGGTCGCGGCCGTCGCCTCTGCAGTGACTCTCGATCCAAGCGCGGGCACGGTCACGCTGCGAGGAGAACTGAAGTCGCCCGTCGGGTTCTCCCTTGTAGGAACGCTCACGTTTGACCTTTATGCGCAGACCATGACAGGGTCCGTAGTACTGGATTGTCCGATATTCCGCAACATCGGCTCTGTGAGTGTCTTGATAGACGTACCTCACTTCATTGTGAAGATCAACGGCGCCGTCAATGTCGACCTGGAATGCTCCCCAATCGTCTTTGTCAAGGCGGGGTTCACGCTGGAGCTGGACTTCTCGAACTTCGTGTTCACTATCGGCCTCAGCGCAAAGGGACTGATCCTGAAGGACTCGGCGGGATTCATGGAGGTGTCACTCCTCAAGAGGCCCGACTCTGGCGTTTCCATTGTGACAGGGACGGTACGCTTTGACCTTCCCAAACTCCGGATGGAGGTCTTGGACGAGCTTTCGGTCTCGATTCCCTGCGAGGCCCTCCTCGCAGCGGCTGCAGAACGGAGCGATGACGAAGCCCAGGGGGATGGCGGGCGCCCTGATCCAAGAGCCGGCTCAGGATCACTCTGCGCCGTCGGCCTGCATATCGCCACAGGAACAGTAGTCCAGCTAAGCCCTCTAACCATTTCGGGAACTGCGTATCTTGACCTCGACATTCTCATGTTGTTCCACTTCTCTTGCGTGCGATTGACCCTCAACCTCGACTGGCAGAACCACCGCTTTGACCTCGGCCTAGCTGCGGGGCTGTCCTTGGGAAAGCTTGGCCAATCCCCCCTCATGAACTGGGAGATCGGCGGTAAGCTGTTCTTTGACTTGCGACAACCGGCCTTCGGCATCGGCGGGAACGTCAAGCTTGTCAACATACCTGGTCTGGGCACCGGGCTGAACATCAAGGCTGACATTACCGTTGACCTCAAGAGCGGTGTGTACGGTGTCCTGCGCCAAGACTTCACGCTACTAGGATTCCAGGTGTCTGCAGTCAACGCTGGTTTGTCGCTCGAGGCTGCAGGTATCTCCATGCATGTGCAGCTTCAGGTGCCTGGTGCGAAAGCGAAAGCCCTGCTCACCCTCGGGCTAGCAGGCATCTCAGGGCAGTTCGAGGAGAACATCGCGCCCTTTGGCATCCCCATCCAAACGGGACAAGTAGCGTTCAGTCTCAGCCTTCAGGGGATCAAGTTCCACGCAACGGTTAGCGTCGGAGATTCAAGCGTGGCAGCGGACTTCGCCGTCTCGAGTTCGGGTATCGCCGGAGTCCTCGCGGGGAACGTGACGCTATTCGGGGCGGACATCACCACGGCAGGGGTGTCGTTCGTCTTGAATGCAGGCGGAGTCAAGTTCTCTACCCACATCCAGTTCTTCGGCTTTCTGGGCGCGGATGCCAACCTTGGGGTCGGACTGAAGTCCGCAACAGTCACCATCAACGCGTTGAAGGTCTTTGACCACTCATTGGTCGGTGTATCCGGAACGCTTAGCGCCGGCTATTTCTCGGCCACGGGCTCTCTCCTGGGCGCAACGGTCGGGCTTGAAGTGTCCAGAGACGCCGGTATCAAGCTCCACTTGACAACTTTCGGGTTCGCATGGTTCTCGCCGGTGGAAGTCCACCTCTACGACTCTCTTGGTCGTCATGTTGGTCCCAACTCGGCCGGCGGGATCGACGAAGAGATCCCAGGAGCCAGCTACACGACCAACGGAGACACCGGTGTCATTCTCATTGAGGGTTTCGACATCTCCGGCGGCGGCTATGAGTTGGTGATCATCGGCAAAGCATCGGGTGTGTTCCATCTCGAACTGGTTTACCCTGACAGTGAAAGTGACACAGTCGTACTCGCGACGTACCCTGAAACCGCGACGTCGCCGACGATGGAAGCCCGAATAGGGATTACGCAGGCGTCATCCCTTGCATTGACGATAGATGCGAACGGTGATGGGACGATGGATCAGATCGTCACACCGGAACTCGTCCGGGCGCCGTGGGCGGCGTCTTTCAACCAGGCCCCGGCAATCGAGATTCAGCATCCCCGAGAGGAAGAGCGTCTGTCGGTTTCTCCAGTCTCAATCACTTGGGTGGCGGCAGACCCTGATGATAGCGTAGACACGTTACTTATCAGCTTGGCATACCGCAGCGAGGGAGAACAGGAATGGAGCGAGATAGCATCGCATCTGCGGAACACCGGAGCGTTTGCCTGGGACATTACTCCCCTGCTGAATGGCGAATACTCACTGCGCGCTGAAGCAGAAGACGATGATGGCTCAGTAGCCACTGCGGAATCTGGGCTGTTTTCGATCACGCGGCTCGTAGGCGCTGCAATGCTCGTTGCTCCCAACCCTGTTTCGGACCAGGGCTGCGTGCTCCTCTTCGATCCGTTGGCCGACGTGAGTAGCGCTGAGATAATCGTCTTCACCGCGAACGGGCGTCTTGTCTTTCGTACGCAGGTCGATCCAGCCGAGGGGTGCTTCCCATCCGATGGAGTCTGGTTGGCTGAGGATCTCGACGGTGTCCTTCTCGCCAACGGACCCTACGTCTGCGTGCTCGTCGCGGATGGCAGCATCGTGGCCCGCGCCAAAATGGTCATCCAGAGGTAGGAGGGAACCATGAGAGCGGCACTTGCGTTCCTGGTGGCACTCTGTGCGCTTGCAGGCTGCGTACTTGCAGGCAGCGGATTCCCCACTTATTCGAACGTGCTCTCAGCCAGTGAGCTCGGCCTAGGGACCCGCGCTATCGCCCTAGGAGAAGCATTTGTGGGGCTCGCCGATGATCAAGCCGCCCTCGCCTACAATCCCGCTGGTCTCGGATGGTTCCACGGCTCCTCGGTGATTCTCTCACGAGAGCAGCGCGAACTTGGTATGTCCTGCGGAGACCTCGCTGCCGTTTTCGGAAGAGTTGGCGCTGGAGTCGCGTACTTCGATTTCGGTGATGTCCCAGAAGCAGACCAGTATGGCAACATCGTCGGTTCCTTTTCCTATCGCAGTCGTGTCTTTCTCGTGGGTGCGGGGGCGCGACTCGCTGACCTGCCTGCCTTGTCTGGGATGAGGTTTGCAGAGTCATTGGGTTTCGGACTAGTCGGGAAGTACGTCGCGACAGATACGAACAAGCCAGGCACATGCTCAGGGCTCTCAGTGGACGCGACTGCCCTCTTTCGATGCGATACCCCGCTCTCTGGAATCCCGCAGATCAGCCGGCTGTCTTTCGGTGGGGCTCTCCGCAACCTCCTCGCAACTCCTTTGGCGTACGAAAGCGGTCACAGCGAGCACCGACAGACTACTGCCGACGTGGGCATGGCAATGGAGATAGAGGATAAGGTCCGCATCTCTCTGGAGGTCACTGGTGCGCCTACTGCCCATCTCGGCGTTGAGTGGCTTCCAGTACCTAGCCTCGCCCTTCGCTTCGGGATCAAGCAGGATGGGGCCTGGATTTGGAGTATTGGAGCGGGGTTGCACATTGGCTGGCTAGTGTTTGATATTGCCACCGTGAACCATCCATATCTGGGTAGCAGGATGAGGGTATCTCTCGGATCATCATGGTAGAGCCTCGCCTCTGAGGTGCCCGGGGGTACGACCGGACTTGCCAGGCTAGCCTGACACCTGCCCGCTGGCAGCCTACCCCGCCGTCTCGTGTGGAAGGCAAGGTGTTGCGTTCCGCGTGTCCTCACGTTAGGCCCTCCGTACCCTCTCGCGGAGACGGCGTCGATGTTCTCTCAGAAGCTCGTGGCTCGGCGCCTCCTGGCGGACTCCTCGGATCCGGCTCTGCGGCGGTATCTGCTCGGCAAGGCCGTCAACACGAGCTACACGGCCATCCCACGCCAGGCCTACTTCACGCTGTTCGAAGGCGAGAGGCGCATCGCCTGGTGCTCGGAGGCAAGGCCACGCCGAACGGGCTGTGCGATGTCTACTTCAGCCTCTTGCAGGAGTAGTCTGGCGCGAGCGTCGAACTCGATCCCGCCCTCCGATGGGAGTGGATCACGATTCCCCGCATCTACGAGATGCCCTTCTACTGCTACTCGTACGCGTTCGCCCAACTCCTGTCCCTTGCCCTCATGCACGAGTACGACGTGAAGGGACCCGAGTTCGTGCCGCGGTTCCTTCAGATCCTCGAACGAGGCGGCACGAAGGCGCCCATGGAGATCCTCGAAGAAGCCGGGTTCGATGTGAGTTCAAGATGATTCTGGCAGGGCGGATTCGACGAAGTTGGACGGATGGTCGACGAGCTGGAGAAGCTCGGAGGCTAGCGATGGGCGCTGCTCCTCGCGGATCTCGGCAACCGGGCTTGGCGGAGTCCGAACGCTGGTCGCTGCGGATGTCGGCGATCACGCCGTGGAGTGGTGTGATCGCTTGTTGCTGCGGATGTCGGCGATCGGGCTTTGCGAGCCCGATCGCTCGTCGCTGCGAATGTCGGCGATCGTGGCGCCGGTCAGCGCTACCAGGTCCGGCGTCGCGAGGCGAACGAGGGTTCCGCGGGCACCGGCGTTGATGATCAGGCTGGGACGAGCGGCCGTCGTCTCGTCGAGGACGACAGGAAGCGTCTGCCGTGATCCGAGCGGGCTCATCCCGCCCACGAGATAGCCGGTCACCCGCTCGGCGTCGCGCGGCGCCGCGGGTTCCACGGTCTTGTGGCCTGTTGCGCGGCCGAGCTTGCGGACGCTGACCGTGGCGTCGCCCGCCATCAGCGCAAAGAGAAAGCTGCCGCTGTCAGTTCGGAAGACGAGCGACTTCACGACGTCGCTGTGCGGCAAGCCGAGCGCGTCGGCGGCCGGCTCGGTTCCCTTCTTATCGTACCGGTAGACGAGGACTTCGTGCTCAATGCCGCGGTCGCGAAGCACCTGAATCCCTCGAACGGCCATGATCCTCCTAGTAGCCCAGGGCGAGCCCGTCCTTGCGGGACTCCGATCCACCGAGCAACATTCCCGTGACCTCGTCGATCCAGATTCCCTGGTAGCCGCCGTACCCACCTTCGCTCGTCTCGACGCGGTGCCCCTTGCGCCGCAGGGCCGCAGCAACCTCATCCCCGAACGCTGGCTCGAGGTGGACCAAGCCGCCGTCGCGCATTGCATCTCCGGTCGGGGTCGACGATCCGTCGTGGCGGACGCGCGGCGCATCGCCGGCTTGTTGGGGATCCATCCCGTGCACGAGAAGGTTGACGAGAACCTGCACGTGCCCCTGCGGCTGCATGTCTCCGCCCATGACCCCGAACGAGAAGAGCGGCCGGCCGCCGCGCGTCACCATCGCCGGGATGATCGTGTGGAACGGCCGTTTGCCCGGCCGGAGCGCGTTCGGGTGATCGGGGTCAAGGTGGAAGAGCGACCCGCGGTTCTGTAGGACGAACCCGAGGCCCTCGGGAGTCACCCCGGACCCGAAGCCGTGAAACACACTCTGGATCAGCGAGCACGCGTTCCGGGCCCGATCGACGGCGGTGATGTACACCGTGTCGCACGAACGGGCCGGATCCTCGCTTGCGTGGACCTCCAGGGCGGTGCGATTCGGGTCGATGCGCTGTCGCTGGTGAACCCCATGCTCGGGGGTGAGGAGACCTGACACGGAGGCGGAATCGCCGATCCAACAAGCGCGGTTCTCGTAGGCGAGCTTCTTCGCTTCGATCCACAGGTGAAGGTAGTCGGGGGATCGCGGTCCCAGCGAGGCCAAGTCGTACCCCGACAGGATGTTGAGCATCTCCAGGGCGACAACCCCTTGGGTGTTCGGCGGGAGCTCCCACACCTCGACGCCGCGAAACGAGAGCGACAGAGGCGTGACCCACTCCGACGCGTGGGCCGTCAGGTCGTCGGCGGCGAGAAGGCCACCCGTGCGCTCGGCACACGCCGCCAGCTCGCGGGCGATCGAGCCGCGGTAGACGGCGTCGGGACCGTTGAGCGCGATCTGACGTAGGCTGTATGCGAGATCGGGGTTCCGGAACGTCTCGCCGGTGCGCGGGGCACGCCCATTCGGGAGGAACGTCGCCGCCGAGCCGGGGTCGGCCGCGAGCAAGGGCTCGGCGTCCCGCCACATCCCGGCGATGACTGGAGTCACGAAGGCCCCACCCTCGGCAGCGCGGATCGCGGCCTCGAACAGCGCGGGCCACGGAAGCCGGCCGAACCGCTCGTGCAATCGGAACCAACCGTCGACGCACCCGGGCACCGTCCACGATAACGGCCCGAGGACCGGGATCCTCGCAAAGCCCCGATCACGGAATGCCTCGATCGTCGCCGCTGCAGGCGCGCGCCCGGATCCATTCAGGCCGACGAGGCAACCAGCCGACGCATCCCACACAAGAGCGAAGACGTCTCCTCCGGGTCCACAGCTCATCGGCTCGACGACGGCGAGCGTCGCGTTCGCTGCCAAGGCGGCATCGACGGCGGTGCCGCCCGCTCGCAGGACGTCCACGCCGGCTTGCACGGCGAGCGGTTGGCTCGTCGCCACCATGCCGTTTCGGCTGCGGGCGGTCTCTTCTCGTTGACGTTGGACGTCCATTCCCTCCTCCTTGCACGGAGCGACGAGAAGGATAGGCGAGGGTGCCCCGCGCGGCCAGGGATCCACGGTGGCCGGAATCGGGGCCCGGACTATAATCGACGCTGAAGGAGGGACATGGACGAGCGGAAGGGTCTCTTGCGGGAGCTGCTCTCGAAGAAGCCGGCCGACGTGGCGGAGGTGCTGGCCGAGCTTTCGGACGGGCAAGCGGCCGAGGTAATCCATCGTCTGTTCCTGCGGGGCGCCGCCACCGATGCCCTGGCGGAAATGGACCCGGACGAATCGGCCGGCGTGGTCGAGAAGCTCGATCGCCACGAGGCGAGCACCATCCTCTCCCGCATGAACCCCGACGACGCCGTCGACCTGCTCGACGAGCTTCCCGACGAGGTGAAGCAGGAGCTCCTCTCCCGCCTCAGTCGCGAGGACGCTCAGGTCCTCACCAACCTTCTCGCTTATCCTCCCGACACCGCCGGCGGCCTCATGTCGCCTGAGGTTGTTCCGCTGTCGTTGTCGATGACGGCCCAGGAGGCGATCGACTTCCTGCGCCAGCGGCAGGAAGAAGCGGAGACCGTGTACTACGCCTACGCGGTCGACGACACGCAGAAGCTGCTCGGCGTCCTGTCGCTGCGGGACATCGCGCTTGCGCCGCCGAACCGCAGCCTGCACGAGCTCGTGGTGCGCGACGCCGTCTCCGTTCCGGTGGACGCCGACGCCGAGACAGTGGCCAGGCTGTTCGACAAGTACGACTACTTCGCGCTTCCCGTCGTCGACGCCGAGCACCGCCTTCTCGGAGTCATCACCGTCGACGACGTCATCGACGTCATGCGCGACGAGGCGACGGAGGACATCTACGGACTTGCCAGCGTGCCGACAGACGAAAGCCTCGACACGAGCTGGTGGTCGTCGTTCCGCCTCCGCCTGCCGTGGCTCTACGCGCGGCTGGCGACCGCGCTCGCCGCGGCCTTTGTCGTCGGGCTCTTCGAACAGACGATCGCGAAGGCGGTCGCGCTGGCGGTGATCATGGGAGTCGTCGCAGGGCAGGGCGGAAGCGCGGGGATGCAGACCGTCGCGATCATCACGCGCGGCATGGCCCTCAAGGAGCTCGATCGGAAGAAAGGATGGCGGCTTCTCGCGAAGGAGGTCGCGCTTGCCTTCGTGAACGGCATCCTGATCGGCGCGACGGTTGGCGCGATCACGTACCTCTGGAAGGGTGAGATCCTTCTCGGCGTCGTCGTCTGCGTCGCGATGCTCCTCAACATGATCACCGCCGCGATCGGCGGGGTCGTGATTCCCGTCGCCGTGCGCGGCCTCGGGCGGGACCCGTCGCACATCTCGGGGATCTTCCTTACGACGATCACCGACGTCGTGGGATTCGCTCTTCTCTTCCTGATCGCGCGGCTTCTTCTCCCCGCCATCCGGTGACCGCCATGCCGGTCTGGTCGCTTCCGTTCCTCGTTCTTCTCCTGGTGATGGTTCTCTACTTCGGAAACCTGACGCTTATTCCCGCGGTCGTGGCCTCGCTCGAGACGCTCGTCGCGGTCGTCTATGTCCTGGCGATGCGAAATCGGCCGACCGGGAAGCTCGTGGCCAACGTTCTTCCGCTCCTGCCGGCCCAGATGCTTCTCCTCTTCGGGATCTCGCTCTTGCCGCAACCGGGCGTCCTCGCCCTCGCCTGGACGGTCATTCCGGCGGTGTCGTTGGCCTACGACGGGGTAGCCCGCAGGGCCGCGTTCCGGGTGCGGACATCGATCTTGGCGGGGCTGTACTGTATACTTTGGGCCGATGTGATCTTCCTCCTCGAGCGGTGGATTGCCCTTGGGAGGGGACTTACAGGAAGTACAAGCATCGCGGCGGCGGTTGCGTTCGGCGTCGTTGGGGGTCTGTTTCTCTTTACGGGGATCCGTCGCCACCGGAACGCCGCGAAGGAGTGATAGCATGAGCCGAGCGTTCGTGGCGTGTGGTCTTCTCTTGCTCGTCCTGTCCGGCGCGGCGTGGGCGCAGGAAGTCGAGGGGACGTCGACCTCGACCTCCGCGTCGGGGTTGTCCAGCTACCTACCCCTGATCATCCTGCTCGTCGCGTTCGGCGCGATCTTCTACTTCATGTTGATCCGGCCGCAGCGCAAACGACAGCAGGAGATGAACAACCTTCTCGCGGGACTGAAGCGCGGGGACAAGGTCATGACGGCCGGCGGAATCATCGCCGAGATTGACTCGATTGGGGACACGTCGGTGGTCCTCATTCTCGAAGAAGGCGCGAAGCTCCGCATGGCCAAGGCGAGCATCGTGAGGAAGCTCGACAAGTGAGGGACACCGCATGGCACATCGTGAAATGACCCGAGGGGACTGGTTGCGGTTCGCCTCTGTCGTCGTCGTTCTGATCGGTTGCCTTTGGCTCATCTACCCGTTCTGGCCGCTCAAGGAGGTCGTCAACCTCGGACTCGACCTTCAGGGCGGCGTACGGCTCGTCCTCGAGGGAGAGGGCGTGTCGCAGCTGAGCGCGGAGGACCAGACACAGACGATCGATCGCGTCATCGAGATTCTGGCGAACCGCATTGACCAGTATGGGCTCGCGAACGCCGAGATCCGCCGGTTCGGCGGCGACCGCATCTTGGTCAACATCCCGGGCGCCACGGATCCAGCCGAGGCCCGCCGGCTGATTGGCCAGACGGCGATGCTTGAGTTCCGCGAGGTCGTCCAGGGCGGGACCTCGAAACTTGAGGACCTGGTTCCTGAGTCGATGGACGAAGAGCTGCTCCGCGACCGCGACGGAGTCCCGTACATCGTGAAGCGCGACGTGCTGCTCACCGGGGCGGCCCTGGCCGACGCCAAGGTTCAGACGTCGCAGGACGTGCGAACCGCCGGACGGCTCATGATTTCGATGTCGTTCAACCAGGCCGGGGCCGAGCAGTTCGCGAAGGTCATCCGCGACCTCGGGTCCGGCAAGCGCCTCGCCATCATCCTGGACAGCACGGTGTACAGCGCCCCGGTTATCCAGGACAGCATTGTGCAGGCGGCGCGCAGCGAGGGATGGCGAGGAGTCAAGGATTCCACCACGATCTCTGGGCAATTCACCTCAGAGGAAGCGAAGCGCCTGGCCGTCGTGCTACGCGCCGGAGCCCTTCCGGTGGCCATCCAGATCGACGAAGAGACGACCGTCGGCCCGTCGCTCGGAAACGACTCGATCCGCCGCGGGATGATGTCGATCGTCATCGGCTTCGGCGTCATCTTGCTCTACATGCTGATCTACTACCGCACGCTCGGAATTGTGGCGGACTGCTCTCTCGTGCTGAACCTGCTGATCATCTTCGGTGCCCTGGCGCTGTTCCGTGCAACGTTGACGATGCCGGGGATCGCGGGAATCATCTTGACGATCGGTACGTCGGTCGACGCCAACGTCATCATTTTCGAGCGCATCAAAGAGGAGCGCCGCAGCGGGAAATCGCCGATGGCCGCCGTGCGCGCCGGCCATGACCGCTCGATGACGGCGCTCATCGACTCGAACGTCGCGAACATGACGATCGCCGTGATTCTGCTTCTGGTCGGTACGGGTCCCGTTCGTGGGTTTGCCGTGACCCTGGCCATCGGAATCCTCGCGACGCTCTACTGCGCGCTGATCGCAAGCCGCCTCTTGCTCGAGAAGGCGGGGTTCTGGAAGTTCATCCCCGTCCACGTGGAGGAGAAGAGCGCGTAACGTCGAAGGCGAGTTTGAGCAGCGCATCGGACGCTTGGATGCCGCCGCTCTTGACCTGTGCGTCGAGCCGGACACCGAGGTCGAGAGCGGCGGCGGCTTCTTCCAGCCGGAAGCGCTTCGCTTGGGGGAGCAGGCGCCGCAGGAGCCAGGGGGGGAGCCCGGCAAGCTGCGTTATTTCTGACTGCGGGACCCCACGTTCGACGAGAAGCCGCAACGCCGCGAGGCGGGCAAGATGACGGACCGCGCCTCCGAGGAGTCGCCCCGCATCGTCGCGGACCTCGGCGAGGGCCCGCAGGGAACTTGAGAGATCCCGCTCTCCGAGCCGATCGTAGAACGGGTAGGCCGTTGGCTCGGCGGCGGGAAAGACGAGCCGATCGGCGATCTCACCGCTGACATCGCCTTCCGGCGCGAACTGAGCGAGCTTGGCCGTCTCCTCTGCCGCGGAGAGGAGGTTGCCCCCCGTACGGCGCGCCAGGATTTCAATCGCCTCCGGGCGGAGCCGAAGACCGCGCTCCGCCGCGAGCGCGCGTACCGACTGATCTGCGTCCCGTGGGGGCGGCGCAGGAAGCGTCGTGACCTCACCGCGCGTCTGGCAAAGCTTCGCGAGAGGGCTTGTGCTCTTCAACTCGCCTGCGACGAGCGTCACAAAGGTCGCCGGGGGGAGAGGCCTTCCGAGCGCCTCGACCCACGGTGCCGGCTTTCGGATCCCGTCGACGCGCCGGATCACGAAATGTCGCCCGAGGGAGAACAAGGGCGCCGACTGCAGTTCGATGTCGAGACTCGTCACGTCGACCTCGTCGGCGAACCGCGCGTGCCGCTCGCACGTGGGGTCCTCGCCTCGAATCGCCGCGTCGCGTTCCGCCAGGGCGCGCTCACACCGGTACGGGTCTCCGAGGAAGAGGACGAGCGAGGGAATGGGCATGGGCCCATGGTAGTCGTGGCGCGCGGGCGCGGCAACGGGAGTGCGAGGGGTGGCCATCTCGTCGCGGAGACGGCGGCCTCGACAACTCCCCGGGGGATCGACGATAGTTGGTCTCGTGAATGCCGTAACGATCTACACCGACGGCGCGTGCAGCGGGAATCCCGGCCCGGGAGGGTGGGGCGCGGTCCTCGTCGCGGGGTCTCTTCGCAAGGAGATCCAAGGGGGGGAGCGCGACACCACCAACAACCGGATGGAGCTGACCGCGGCGATCGAGGCCCTGAAGGCGCTTCGGGGCCCGTCGGAGGTCGACCTGTACACCGACTCGACCTACGTGCGGAGCGGGATCACCGAGTGGATCGATGTGTGGAAGCAGAACGGATGGCGCCGACGGTCCGGAAAGCGGTGGCTTCCCGTCAAGAACGAGGACCTCTGGCGCGAACTCGACCGGCGAGTGGCCGAGCACCGCGTGCGCTTCCACTGGGTGGAAGGACACGCCGGACATTCGGAGAACGAACGCGCGGACGAACTCGCGCGGGCGGCAATCCCGCGGCTTTAGGTGCTCCGACGAGGCCTCTGCCACGCTTCAGACGGAGATCACCAGAGGTGTAGGAGGACCATCAGGATCAGGCCGACGGTTCCCACCACACAGCTTACGAGGGTGGCGGGAAGACCGCTGCGGAACCAGCCGCGGACGGTGAGCGGGATGTCCCAACGGCGTCCGAGGGACAGCATGAGAACCCCAGCGGCGGACCCAACGGGCGTGAGGTTTCCGCCGAACCCGGCGCCGATGGCCAGTGCCCACCACAGTGAGCCGACCTCCCCGCCCTGAGCTCCGCAGGCGATCAAGATGGGAATCATGACCATCGTGATCGGAATGCTGCCGACGACGCCGGACAAGAGAGCGCTTCCCCAGAGGAGGACGATTCCAGCCACGAGGGGGCCGTGTGCTGTGAGGGCGGCGATTCCTCGCGCCGCGAAGCCGAGAACTCCGGCCGCGTCGAGACCTCCGACGATCACGAAAAGCCCGATGAAGAACACCAAGACGTCCCACTCTACGCTCTTCACGACCTCTTCGATGGAAGGCCGAACCCACAGAAGGGCTGCGGACGCGCCGATCAGCGCGACCAGTCCCGGGCCGATGCCGAAGCGGCTGTGGAGAAGGTAGAGCAGGACCGTGCCAACGAACACAACGGTCACGCGGACCGCCTGGCGCGGTCGAACGAGGCTGGCTCTCGCATCCAGTGCTGCGACGGCGCTCCGGCTGCTCTTCACTTCTCGCAGATCTCGCCGGAAGAACACCAGCAGCACGAGCTGAGTGATGAGCGTCGCGACCAACGCGATCGGAGCGAGGTGCGCCAGCACGTCGTTGAACGAGAACTGGGCCGCTGAGGCAATCAGGATGTTGGGAGGATCCCCAACCAGAGTGGCTACACCGCCGATATTCGAGAGCAGGACCTCGCTCATGAGGAGGGGAATTGGGCTGATCCCGATGAGCTCCGCGATCGAGATCGTGACGGGCGCGACGACGATGATCGTCGTGACGTTGTCGAGGACGGCGGAGAGCAAAGCGGTCAGAATCCCGAGTGTGAAAGCCAACACGACGGGGTTCCCGCGCGTGAGGCGTGCAACGCCGACGGCAACGTACGCGAATAGTCCCGTGGATTGGATGATCCCGACGAGGATCATCATCCCGAACAGCAGCGCAATGGTGTTGAAGTCGACCCGACCGAAGGCCGCTGCGTCGCTGTAGAAGCCGAACCACGTCCCGAGAGCCAGCATGGCCGCGGCCCCGATGACGCTGGCAATTGAGCGGTGAACCTTCTCCGACAGGATCGCCGCGTAGGTGAGGAGGAAGACCGACGTCGCGACGACAACGGGGACGATTCGGATAGGCTCCATTGGCGTCTATACCCTAGCGGATGAGCTTCCGGATCGCAACCACCGAGATACGAACGTGGATCCCGGGTCAACGGGCGTGCCACAAGACGCGTCTACAGCTTGGCGATCCAGCGCTTGAGCTTCTTGGCGGCGGTCCGAGCGACCCCCAGGACGCTCCTCTCGCGAGGGCTGAACGTCGTCTGCGTCGCGTCGATCTCCTTGCCCAGTTCGACGCGCAGGGACTCCGACTTCCTCATGGACAGGATCTGGGAGGGGTAGACGCTTCGGTGTCCGGTCATGAGAAAGCTGATCACGCACGCGACCGTCGCGTACGGGGCGATGGCAGGCCCGAACAACTCCACCGACAGGATGCTGGCGGCGATCGGGGTATTCGCGGCTCCGGCCAGAAGGCTCACGAGGCCGATCGCCGCGAAGATCGTCGTGCTCTGGTGGAAGACCTGGGCGAACGCGGAGCCGGCGGTCGATCCCACGAAGAAGATAGGAGTTACGATCCCGCCGCTTCCTCCGAAGTTCAGCGTGAGGCTCGTGAAAACCGGTTTGAGGAGGAACGCGTACCAGGGCGTGGCACCGCCGCGCAAGGCCGCTTCGATCGTTGGCAGACCGAGTCCGAGGTAGGCGGGCGAGAAGAGCAGGGCCAGCACGACAAGAACGCCGCCTCCCAGAAGGGCTCTTGCGGGATCCCAGATTCGCAGCTTCTTGGAGAGCAATTCGCCCGTTCTGAGGGCCTGGATGAGGAGCACGGAGCAGAGCCCGAAGAACACTCCGGCGCCCACGACGGTTAGCAGAAGAGACTCGCTGAACGGCGGCAGAACGGGGAGGCCTCCGTGGAAGTACGTGACGCCGAGCGCTGCCGAGACCTGGTACGCAGTGATGCCGGCAACAAAGGATGGAAGAAGAGTTTCGTACATGATGCCGCCCACGAACAACACCTCCACGCCGAAGATCGACCCGGCGATGGGCGTGCCGAACACCGAGGCGAACCCCGCGCTGATGCCGCAGACAACGAGCTTCACGCGGTCTCGATCGTCGAATCGGAGGAGGCTGGCCAGGAGGGACGACAGCCCCGCGCCGATCTGTGCGCATGGGCCCTCCTTGCCGGCTGACCCGCCGGCCGCGAGAGTGATGACGGTGGCCACGAGCTTGACAGGCACGACCTGGATGGGGATCTTGCCGGATCGCCTGTGGACTGCCTCGATGACCTTTTCCGTCCCGTGCCCCTCCGCATCCGGAGCGAGGAATCTCACCAGCAGCGCGCTCAGACACAGAGCGACCGGGAGGAGAGCGTAGAAGTAGGGAAGCCGCTGGGCGGCGTTCGACGTGGCATCCAGGAGCTTCAGGAACCCGGTCGTGGAAAGCCCGACGACGGAGCCTGTGGCCGTCGCTAGGGTGAACCACTTGACGATGCTGACGAAGAGCACGGTCTGTTCAGGCATGGTCTTCCGAGATAACCTGACCCAAGGACGTCGTGCTTGGAATGCCATCGGTTCATCCCCTCCGTGTCTCGACTATCCGTCAAAGCCGCCGCGCGGTCCAGACCAGCGCCGGATTCGATCTCCTGCTATGCCGATCCCCGTGTGACCTCCCGGGGCGACGGTCGATTGCTGGCACGTGCCGAGCGAGCTACTCTGGTCGACGCGTGCATTCCATCCCTGAAGCAGGGGCGCACCGACGGAGCGGGAGGTCCGACGATGACCATGAACGGCGTCCGCCAGTTCTTCTCGAGCGAGCTTGGCTACATCGTGATGCTGTTCGCATTGTTCATTGTTCCGCGCCTTCTGCAGAGGTGGCGACTTCCGTCAGCCGTCACCAGCCTTGCGCTTGGCGCAGCGACTGGAATGGGATTCGGCCTGTTCGTCCATGACCCCACGGTGCATCTCCTGGCGACGCTTGGCATTGTCGCGCTGTTCCTCTTCGCGGGGCTCGAAGCGGACACGTCGCTCCTGAGACGGGAGACCCGCATCGTCTTGCAGCACCTCATCCTGAGGCTTCTGCTCTTGGCTGGGGCGTCGTTTGCGGTGCTCTACGGATTGGGGCTGGCCCCGCGGCCGGCGCTGCTTGTCGCCCTGGCTCTCCTGACGCCGTCGACGGGGTTCATCCTCGACTCCCTCGGCAAATTCGGCCTTAGTGAGTCCGAGAAGCGCTCGGTGAAGAGCAAGGCCATCGCAACCGAGATGCTCGCGCTCGTGATTCTGTTCTTCACGCTTCAGTCGGCATCCGCGATTCGCCTCGTTCTCGCGACGGCGGCACTCGTATCGATGGTGCTTGTCCTTCCTCTTCTCTTTCGCACGTTCGCGCGATGGGTCGCGCCGTACGCCCCGAAGTCGGAGTTCGCGTTCCTCGTGATGATGGCGATCCTCGCCGCGTACGGAACGAGGAAGCTCGGCGTGTACTACCTGGTCGGCGCGTTCTTGGTCGGGCTCCTTGCGAGACGCTTCCGGGAGACGCTCCCCGCCATGGCATCAGAGCGAATGCTGCACGCGGTAGAGGTATTCGCCTCGTTCTTCGCTCCGTTCTACTTCTTTTCCGCCGGGGTGTCGCTACGCGTCTCGGACTTCTCCTGGACAGGGCTGGCGCTCGGCTTCGTCTTCCTCGTGATTGCGGTTCCCGTCGCGCTCGTCCTTGTCGTAGCTCACCGTCGCCACGCGCTCGGCGAGCCGCTTGCGCAGGGCCTACGAATCGCCGTCCCGATGGTGCCGACCCTCGTGTTCAGTCTGGTCATCGTGGGCATCCTGAAGGAGTCCTATTCGGTCCCAGACTACGTCATCGGGGGGCTGGTCATCTATACCTTGCTGAACACGCTTGTCCCAGGACTCGTGCTCGGGACGCCGCCCTTGGTGTTCGACGCCCCCGAGTTGCCGGTGGCGTCCGTCTCCAGCGAGAGCTGCGCAGAACGCAAGGAAACGAATTGACTCTCGAAGAGCGCTGTCGCCTGCGGTTAGTCTCGGCGCGCAGCCGCTACCGTCCGCGTGCGACGAACGACCGGACCAGGATCAGAACTGGGATGATCTCGAGTCGTCCGACCCACATGTTAAAGCAGAGGGCCAGCTTGCCCGCCAGCGCCATCTGGGGGCCGGTGATCCCCGTGGAGAGCCCCGAGTTCCCTTGGGCGCTCGCGACCTCGAGGACGATGTCCGCGAGCGTGAACTGGGGCGGCGTGCAGTGAAGGAGCACCACCACACCAACCCCGATGAACGCGATCCACAGGAACATGATCAGGGCAGCGTCTTCGAGGCGCTCTCCGACATCCGCGGAATCGAGCGCCGTTCCTCCGATCCGGAATGGGATGACGGCCCGCCGCGGCGACAGAACCTGACGGAACCGCCACGAGAGTCCCTTGAGCAGCACGACGAGCCGGATGATCTTGATGCCTCCGGCCGTCGACCCCGCAGCGCCGCCGATGAACATCCCCGCAGCGAGGATGAGCTTGGCCGTCTCGCTCCAGGTCGCGAAGCCCGTCGCCTGGAATCCCGTCGTCGTCTCGGCGGAGACGAAGTGAAACGCGCTCGACCGGAGCGCTTCGGCGATGCCCATCCGAGGCAGGTTCTCCAGTGTGAGGAACGCGATGCCGACCAGGACGATGAGAAGGAACATCCGGGTCTGGTAGTCGGAGAAGAGCCTCCGCCAGCCGGCGCCGAGCGCGGCGTAGTGGACGGAGAAGCTAATCGCACCGGCGAGCATCGAGAGCATGAGGACGATCATGACGCCGACATTCGGGTAGGGCGCTGCATTGGGGGCGGTCACCGCGAAGCCCCCGGTGGAGAGGGCGGTCATGGCGTGGTTGGCCGCCTGCCAAATCGGCGTGCCGAGCCGCCACTGCAGGGCCATGCTCACCGCCGTGAAGGCGATCAGAATCCACCACAGCGTGCGAACCGTCGAGCGAATGGTGGGCAGGATTCTGTCCGACCGCGCCTCGGCGTAGTACATGCTGTACGTCGCGGACCCCGGCCGTGGCCCCGCGAGGATGGACAGGACGACGACGATCACGCCCAAGCTGCCGATCCACTGCGCAAAGCTTCGCCACCACTGCAGCGTGTGCGGCAAGAGGTCCGGCCGGGGAGCGACCGACAGGCCTGTCGTCGTGAACCCGGACAGAGATTCAAAGAACGCGTTGGCCGGATCGCGAAACGCTGTCAGGTTCGCCGCCGTCGGTCCCGCGTCGGCCCACGCGGCGCAGAAGAGGAAGGGGAGGGCTCCGACGGCGGGGACGACCAGCCAACCGAGGGCGGCGGTGATCATCGCGTGGCGCAGCTGCGGCTCCGGGGCGTGGCGAAAGGGCAGGTACAGGGCCAGGCCCAGGGCGGCGGCGATCACCGCGGTCCAGACGAGGGGCGCGATGGCGTACCCTTCGTGGTAGACGATGGGAACGAAGAGCGAGACCAGTGCCATCGCCGAGACGACCGGCATCAAGCGCCCCACGTCGCGCAGGACAATGGCCAGGTCGTCGCGCGAGCCGAAGAACGAGGGTCTCATCCGATGAGCTTCGCGAACAGCCCGTCGGGGACTCCGTTCAGAGAGAAGAACGTCACGAGGTCCCCTTCCTTCAGCTTGGTGTCCGCTTCTGCCAGGCTCTTCTTCCCTCCGCGCAGAACGGAGACGATGCGCATCGTCTCCGGGATCCGGCCATCGTCCGTGCATTGCGCGACGGTCCGCCCGGCCAGGGGGGACTTCGCGTGCAACTCGAGCCGGAACAGCTGCGACTCCTCAGGGAGGGCGACGAAGTCCTGAACGCGGGGCCGCCTCGCAACGTTGTACAGGTGAGCGGCGACGATCTCTTCGGGGTTCTGCATGACGGTCGCGCCGAGCCGCCGGAAGAACGCCGCGTGGTCCTTGTCGTTGACCACGGAGACGACCGAGTTGATGTGGAACTCGACGGCCATCGAGACCACCATCAGGTTTACGGCGTCGTCGCTCGTGGTGACGATCAGCGCATCGGTGCGCTCCGCGCCGGCTTCGCGCAGCGTTTCGCCGGCCGTGGCGTCCGCGTCGAGCACGACGACGTCGTACTCGCGGCTCACTTCTCTCGCACGCTCCGGATCGGACTCGATGACGACAACCTCGTTCTTCTCAGCCGTCGCTAGGGCGATGACGCCGGTGCCCACGCCGCCGGCTCCGACGACGATCATGTACATCCGATAGGCCCCCTTGGTGCGATGCATCGTAGCCGCCACCTGAAACGGGGTCAACAACAGCGCGGTTCCCGCACGATGTCGCGATGCACCGGCCTCGGTCTGCTTCGACGTGGCGGAGCAATCCGATGTCTCCGGGAGCGGACCGCCGTGGGGCGGGGCCCGCGAGATCTACGCTGTGTCAGGTGCTCTCCACTCGGGTGACTCACGTGGTGCCGCTGCCGCGTTGACGTGCCGAGCTGCCGCAGGCAGAATGGGCCCTCAAGGGCCAGTGCGGATCGTCGTCCTGCCGGGAGGCGAGGATGTGACAGAGAGTGATGATCTCGTCCGGAAAAGGAAAGAGATCCTTGAACTGAGCGATCGCCTCGGCAATGTGTCCGAGGCGTGCCGCAGATACGGAATTCCGCGCAGTTCGTACTACCAGTACAGGAAGCGCTTCCGTGAGAGCGGCCTCGCCGGCCTTCGAGACCGACCTTCGGCCCACAAGACCCACCCGATGACCACGCCGAAGGCGGTCGAGCAACAGCTGATCGACCTCTCTCTCACTCACCCGTCGTGGGGATGCGTTCGCCTTGCGGCGCACTTGGGCGAGGCAGGGGTTACCATCAGCTCTCCGACCGTGCAGAAGCTACTCACCCGCCACGGCTTGGCGACGGCCCAAGATCGGTGGCTCCGCCTGGAGGCTCGCGCGCTAGAATCCGCAGGAACACAGACTGAGGAACAGCTGGCCTGGATTGAGGCGTGGAACCCGGCGTTCCGCGAGAGGGATCGGGAGAGCACAAGGCCGGGAGAGACCCTGTTGCAGGACGTCCGAGCCGCGACGCGCGCCGCGCGTGTCTATGTCCACTTCCTGGTCGACTCGTACGGCGGGATGGCCTTCGCCACCTTGCACTCATCCCGGGACACGGCAGATGCCGTCGAGCTTCTCGATCAGCATGTCCTGCCGTTCTATGCGTGCCTGAACGAGCCGATCGAGTCCTTGATCACCCCCGACGTTCCTTTGTTCTGGGGTTCTCCGAGGCACCCGTTCGAGATGGCCCTCGCCGAGGCTGAGATCGACCATCGCGCCACACATCCGGCAGCAGCGCGTCAGAACGGATTCCTGGAGAGGTTCTGGCAAGACATGCAGGTCGAGTTCGTGACTCCCCGTCGATCCGAGTGGACGACGGCGCCGATGGCGCGGTGGAAGGCCGAGTTTGCTGTGTGGCTCAAGGAGTACAACGAGGTGCGCCCGTACCTCGGCTACCGAAACCGCGGCAAGCCACCCACGGAGTTCGTTCGCAAGTGTGCATAGAGAAGCTTTACTAGTAGCTTGACATTTGTGCTCGGTGGCAGTACCACTTGTCGATGCTTTCGACAACGTGGCACTACCTTGTCGGGCACTGGTCCTATGTTGGCCAGCTGACGCTGGAGCACATCCGGATTGTGTTCCTCGCGAACGGCTTGGCTGTCGTGATCGGCCTTGCACTCGGCATCTTCGTCTCCAAGCGCGGTCGAGAGGGTCTGGCGGAGTTGGTTCTCTACGTGGCGGGGATCCTTCTGACGGTCCCGTCCCTTGCGTTGTACGGAATCCTGATGGCCCTTCTCAAGGCGCTTGGGCTGATGTCCATCGGCCTCGTGCCGGTCGTCGTGGCGCTCACGCTGTACGGCCTGCTGCCGATCTTGCGCAACACCACCACGGCCATCCGTGGCATTGACCCCGCGATGATCGACGCAGGTCGAGGGATGGGGATGTCCGAGGGACAGATCCTTTGGAGGGTGCGCATCCCGCTGGCCGTCCCTGCGATCATGGCGGGGCTAAGGCAGGCGATCGTGATGAATGTCGGCATCGCGGCCATCGGCGCCTACATCGGGGCGGGCGGATTGGGACAACTTATCTTCCGTGGCATTGCGAACACGCGCGCAGATCTCGTTCTGGCTGGCGCCATCTGCGTCTCGCTGCTCGCTGTGGTCCTCGATGTGACTCTGGGTGCGGTCGAGCGTTTGTCGATGCCGCGGGGCGTCCGCAAGGAGGGGCAAGGATGATCGAGCTGCGCGACGTCACGAAGGTGTTCCCGGGCGGCACCCGGGCCGTCGATGGCGTGACCCTTGCTGTGCACGAAGGGGAGTTCTGCGTCCTGCTGGGCCCTTCGGGCTGCGGAAAGACGACCACCCTGCGGTTGATCAATCGGCTCGTCTCCTTGACGTCGGGCGCGATTGCCGTGGGGGGACAGGACATCCAGCAGCTGCGCGTCACGCAGCTCCGTCGGCGCATCGGGTACGCCATCCAGGAGATCGGCCTCTTCCCTCACATGACGGTGGAACAGAACGTTGTCACTGTGCCACGGCTGCTTCACTGGCCGAAGGCCAAACGACGCAAGAGAGCCCGCGACCTTCTGGACCTTCTTGGGCTCACGCCGGCCGAGGAGTTCGTCCGCCGCTACCCGGCGGAGCTGTCGGGGGGACAGCGCCAACGGGTCGGCGTCGCTCGAGCCCTGGGGGCGGACCCGGCCATCCTGCTCATGGATGAGCCGTTCGGCGCGATCGACCCGATCACCCGTGAACGTCTACAGGATGAATTCCTGCGCATTCAACGCGAGATCCGGAAGACGGTCGTCTTCGTAACCCACGACATCCACGAAGCCATCAAGCTGGGCGACAGGATCGCCCTGATGAAGGAAGGGCGGCTGATCCAGCACGCATCCCCTTCCCAACTCCTTGGCCAGCCGGCCGATGACTTCGTCCGTGGGTTTGTGGGAACGGACCGAACCCTCAAGGCCCTTCGTCTGACGACCGTGCACGAGATCATGGACGCCGAGCCCGCTGTTGTGGGCGAGGAGGAGACGCTGGCTGCTGCGCAGCGGGAGATGGATTCGCGCGGGAGGAGCGTCCTTCCGGTCGTGAGCACAGGTGGGGTATTCCTCGGGTGGATCTGCAGAAGCGCGTCCTCCGAGACCGACCTCGTGCCCGTAGGAGGCCGGATCACTCCATACCTGGTTCTCGGCTCGCAGGGCATGCCGCTTAACGAGGCCCTGGCTCTGATGTTGGAGAGCGCGACGGGGACCCTCGCTGTCGTGGACGAAGAGCGACGACTCATCGGTGTCGTCACGTTCGATCGGCTGTTCGAGCAACTCCGCCAGACCTACGCCGAGCGGGTGGCCTCGGAGGTGGAGTCGTGAAACGTCATCTCGTCCTCATCATCCTTCTGGCGAGTCTCTGCGCGCTGACTGGATGGATGACGAGCCTGGGGAGGGTCGGCTTCTTCACCATGGCGCCGTCCGCCAAACTCCTCTCGGCCGTCGAGGAGCACTTGCAGATCGTGTTGACGGCGGAACTCCTGGCGGTCGCGGTGGGTATTCCGGTCGGGATCGCTCTCTCGCGCAAGTCCCTCCGCCGTGGTGCGCCCGTCCTGTCCGCCATGACAAGCATCGGCCAGACTGTCCCGACCCTTGCTCTTGTTGGGGTCTTCTCGATCCTGATGGGACTGGGTCTGCGGTCAGCCATTGTTGCCCTTTCAGTCTACACGCTGCTCCCGATCGTTCGGAACACCTATGCCGGCCTGGTGTCGATCGACCCGCGAGTCAAGGAAGCAGCCCGAGGGATGGGAATGTCGACAAGCCAGATTCTGTGGCGTGTCGAGATGCCGCTCGCCGCACCTCTTGTGATGGCCGGCATTCGGACGTCGACGGTGTTGAACGTGGGCTCCGCCGCAGTGGCGGGGATGATCGGAGCCGGAGGACTCGGGGAGATCATCATGACGGGCGTGTCGTTGCGGCTCGTGGAGATGGTTCTTCAAGGAGCCGCCCCTACAGCCGCTCTCGCGATCCTGCTTGATCGCCTCCTTGAAAGCGTTGCCACGACGGCGACGCCCAGAGGCCTTCGGCTGTCCCTCCGGCGTGGAAGTCCGTGAAGCGTGGAAGGAGGCACGGTCCAAGACAGCTCGCCCAACCTGAACCCAAGCAAAGCACAAGGAGGGAACAGATGACCAAGCGATGGATGATTATCGGACTCTCGGCAGTTCTTGCCCTCGCTCTTCTGGCCTGCCCGCTCGTTGCGGCGGGTGACAAGGGGACGATCCGGATCGGGACGAAGAACTTCACTGAGCAGTTCATCGGCGGCTACCTCATGAAGCTCATCCTCGAGGACCGGGGCTACACCGTAGATCTTAGGACGGGGATGTCCAGCATGGTGCTGCGGGAGGCCGTCGAGAACGGCGACATCGACCTCTGCATGGACTACACCGGGACGATGTGGCTCAGCTACACCCAGCACCTGTTCGAGGGGGAGACTCAGCTGGAGCTGTTCGAGAAGGTGAAGGCCTACGACGCAGAGCGCGGGATCACTTGGTTGGACCCAATCTGGTGTAACAACAACTACTCCATCGCGATTCCCAGCGCGTTGGCGGCGGGAAGCAGCCTCTACACCCTGAGCGACTTCGCAGCGTATGTGAAGAGTCAGGACGGGAAGGTGCGAATCGCGACCACGTTTGAGTTCTACGCACGGCCAGACGGCCTCATCGGGATGCAGTTGCACTATGGCTTCGCTTTCCAGCCGTCGTACGTGGTTCCGGTGATGGCCGGATTGACCGCGCAGTACCTTGCCCAGGGGGACGTGGACGCGGCCGTCGTGTTCGGCACAGATGCCGTGGTCGCCAAGTACGGATGGGCGATCCTGAAGGACGACAAAGCGTTCTGGCCGCCGTACGACCTTGCTCCCGTCCTCCTAACGAAGACCCTCGATCGCTTCATGGACCTCGCGGGAATCCTGGGCGAGCTTGTCGCTGCGTTCCCGGAGGACGCGCAGCGGATGATGACGGAACTGAACGCGAAGGTGGACAACGAAGGGCTTGAGCCGGAGGAGGTTGCTCGGCAGTTCCTTGTCGAGCATGGCCTGCTTAGCGGAACTTGATCCAGAGCTACGCGGAGAAGCGGGCCGTGAGGCCGACGTTGCGGCTATGAGTTCTGCCTTGTGAGAGGCCGAAACGCGGTGCCTGGGCGGACAGCTCCGCCCAGGCGCGGCCTGAAGGGGAGTACGGATCTCGTGCGACAGAGGAGGGACTTCATGACCACACCCAAGCGGATCCTCTGCCCGACGGACTTCGGAGAAGCTTCGCGGGAGGCGCTGCGCACGGCGACCGAGTTGGCCGGCGTCTTCTGTGCCGAACTGGTTCTCATGCATGTCGTTGACCCGGTGCGCTACGTGATCGCGTGCCCGGAGGCTTATGGGTTTGGAGCCATCGTTTGTGCGTCTGTCGTGGGCCGCGCGGTCGAGTCGGCGACCTTCACGATTCGTCGGCTTGCCGCCGAGGTGCTTCCTGCCGGGATCGCCCGTCGGGAGCGAGTGGAGGTTGGCTCCCCCGCAGCGCGAATCCTCGGCGTCGCCCAGTCTGAGGGAAGCGACCTGATTGTCATAGGAGCGCGGCGCCGGTCCTGGTGGCGTCGCTTCTTCGATCCGTCGCTGGCAGGGTTGGTGGCCCGCCGCTCGACCTGCCCTGTTCTTGTGGTGCCCGAACCGATGTAGCGGTCGGGTGCACGCCGGGAATGCAGAGAGGACCCACTTGGCTCGGTCCCTTGGCCGGCTAGTCGAAGCAGCCGAGCTGGCAGCGGCAAATCCTGGCGCCGACCGTCTCGGCGGCCGATCCCAAGAGAAGGCGGGGCAGTCCACGTTCGTCGGCGAGGCGCCAGGCCGCGGCGCAGGCAAGACCCTCGCCGGCGGACGCCTCGTCGAGGGCGCGTCGCAGCTCCTCGGGAACGTGGGAGAGCTTGTGGGCCACGCGGCGCTCGCCGAACGCGTCGTATCCGAACAGGCCGAGCTGGCAGACGGAGATCCGAACGCCGAGGCGATCGGCGTCCGCTCGGACCGTGTCCGGCGTCACGCCGACCCGCTCCGCGATGCCAAATGCCAACGCACACGGAAGAAGTCCGCCATGGGCGGCTTCCCGAATTGCCTGGTCCGACTCGCTCACGACGATCACCCGGAGCCATTGTGCCGAACGTACGCGCGTGCGCCAACGGCTCGGTCTGGGATTCGGGCGACGCGTCACGTACGCTTCACGCGTCTCGAACTTGTGGGGGTGCGTGTGTTCCTCTGGATTGGGTTCGCTGCGGCTGTGGTGCTCCTCGTTCTCCTCTCCCGGCGGAGCCTTGCTCTCGGCCTGGCCGCCGCCGCCCTCGTCCTCGGCGCGATGACGCTCTCCCCCGCCGAGATCGGCGCGGCGCTCTGGAAGACGGTGTCCGATCCCTCCGTCCTCCTGCTCGCGCTGGTTGTGCTCCTCCTCCCCGTCCTTGGCGGCGCGATGGGAGTCTCTGGGCAAATGGCGCGCCTCGTCGACAACCTGCACGTTGGGGTGCGGCCGTTTCTCGCGCTTGCGCCGGGCCTTCTCGGCATGCTCCCGATGCCCGGAGGCGCGCTTCTCTCGGCGCCCCTCGTCGAGCGGGGCGCGGGCCACGTGGCGGCGGACGTGAAGGCGGCGGCCAACGTCTGGTTTCGTCACGTCCTCCTGATCGTCTACCCGCTCGGCTCGGCGTTGATCGCATCGGCCAAGATCGCGGGGCTCGACGTGTACGCGACGATCCCGCACCTCGCCCCCGCGTTCGCCCTGTCTCTCTTGTTAGGCGGCGTCTTCCTCCTACGCAAGGCGCCGAGGAAGAGCGAGGTCCCGGCGGCGGCCGCGTTCTCGTTGCGCGGTCTGCTTGTTCCGCTCGGGATCCTGCTCGCCGCCCCCGCCCTCGACCTCGTCCTCGCGAGCGCATTTCGGCTGCCGATCCGCGAGGTTGGGACCGCGGCAGGCGTCCTGCTGAGCCTCGCTCTCTCCGCGGCCGTCGGCCGAATCGGTCCGAAGAAGCTCCTGCGGGTCGCCGTCCGCGCGCGCCCGTGGACGTACGCGGCGATCGTCCTCGCGATGTTCGCCTTCCTGAACGTGTTCGCTTCGTCGGGAGCTCCCGAGCGGCTGGCGGGGATGAGCCTCTCCCCGCTCGCCCTATGTGTTGGCGTGGCCTTCGCCCTCGGCCTTGTCACCGGGCGGATCGAGGCACCGCTTGCGGTGATCCTCCCCATCTACGCGTCGGCGTACGGGCCGATGACGCTGCCGGGGTTCGCGGTGGCGTACTACGCGGCGTTCCTCGGCTACGTCATCACGCCGGTCCACCCGTGCGTCTCCGTGTCGGTCGCCTACTTCAAGACGTCGATCGCGGCGCTCGTGCGGCGCCTGGCTCCGCCCGTCTTGGTTGGCGCGGTGGTGACCCTACTGGTGGGGCTTGTCGTCTTCTAGGGATGCTCCGGGGCGGACGTACAGAGTCCGCGTCGGATAGGCGAGGCGAAGCCCTCGCTCCTCGAGCGCGCGAAGGATGCCGAGATTGATCAAGTGCTGGGCGTCCATGTACTCGAGGTAGTTGCCCGTCAGCACGAAGTAGACGACCTCGAACGAGAGGGCCGAGTCGGCGAACGACTTGAGGTGACAGCGGTCGAAGCGAACGCCGGGGATCTTCGCAATCTCGGCTTGGACGAGCGCGGGGACCTCTTCGACCTCGGCCGTCGGCGTGCCGTACTCGAGCCCGAACGAAAACGCGATGCGGCGCTCAGTCATCGCCTTGTAGTTGCGCACGCGGCTGTCGAGGAGGTCGCCGTTGGAGAACACGATCTGTTCTCCGGACAGGCTCCGGACCCTCGTCGTCTTCAGGCCGACGCGCTCGACGGTTCCGGAAAGGTCGCCGACGGCGATGAAGTCGCCGATGACAAACGGCTTGTCGACGAGGATCGACAGCGACGCGAACGCGTCCTTGAAGATGCTTTGGACGCCGAGCGCGACGGCGAGTCCCGTGATCCCGAGCCCGGCGACGAGCGTTGTGATATCGACGCCTACATTGTCGAGGGCGATGAGGAGCACGACGGCCCAGACCACGAGCTTTGCGATGAATCCAAGGGCGGCGAGCGACGTTGCCGCCGAGGCGTCGCCGCCGAAGCGTCGCCGCACAATGCGCGCCAGCCAGAAGGCGACAAGCCCGTTTCCCCAGTACCCGGCTTGGGCGAGCATCGCCATCACGAAGCCCACGTGGAGGATCTTCGTCGCCGTAGTCGGCAGGGTCAGGAGTTGGGACCCCGCGTAGGCGGAGATGACGAAGACGAGGAGGAACCGGGTCTTGTGGAGCAGCTCGACGAGAAGGTCGTCGAGTTGCCCGCTTGTCCGCTCGGCGATCTTTCGGAGGTGCCGGATGGCGACGCGGGTCACGACCTGGAGCAAGACCCAGGTAAACAGGACGACGCCGCCAGCGGCAAGCCATCGCCCCACGGGGTTGTTGTAGAACGTCGTCTGAAGAAAGCTCACGGAGCCTCCCTTCACCGATCCTCGCGGCTTCGACCGGCCGAAAGGAGAGTATCCAGGCCGGCTGTGCTCCATCAAGCCTCGTCGGGTTCGTGGGACGGGCGACGCCCGGCGTCCGCTTCGGAGGGGAGAGCGGCCCGGATCCCCCCGTCGCTTGGTCCGGCGCCCGGGTGATCCGTGTCTGGAGCGAGGGTCCGCGAATGGATCGAGGAGGTGCGGAAGTGGAGGCTACGATGGCTCCATGGACAAGATCGGGGTCATCGTGCGGGCGAGCGGCCTTCACGACAAGAGCCGTGTCGACTCCTTGCGGGACCGCATCCTGGGGGAGCTCCGCGCGAGCGACGGCCTCGGCATTGAGGAGATCGCCCACCCGGCCGCCGACAAGCTAACGGCGATCCTCGTGCTCACCGGGGGTGTGGAACGCGACGTGCTGAAAACCGTCGCTCAGCTTCCTTCGCCCACGCTCTTGATTGCCCATCCCGGAGACATCTCGCTTCCCGCGTCGCTCGAGGTCCTCGCGCGCATCCGCCAGGACGGCGGTGAGGGACGCATCCTCTTCGGGGCCCCACCGGAGATCGTGGCCGGGCTGAAGCAGGAGCTCGTGCTCGCCAATGCCTGGGACACGCTCCGGTTCTCGCGGATCGGCCTGATCGGCGAGCCCTCCGACTGGCTCGTGGCGAGCGACGTCGATCGCGCGTTCCTCAAAGGACGCCTGTCGATCGAGCTGGTGCAGATTCCGATCGAGGTCTTGCTCGAGAGGGTCAAAGCCGCCGAGGCTCCGCGGAAGGATGTCGCGAATCTGACGAAGCGGGCGGAAGCCGTGACCGAGCCGAAGCCGGCCGAGATCCGCGATGCTGTCCAGGTATACGCGGGTCTTCGGAGCCTCGTTGACGAGCACCGGCTGTCGGCGTGCACCGTGCGGTGCTTCGACCTTGTGAAGCGCATGAAGACGACCGGGTGCTACGCCGTGTCCCGGCTGAACGACGAGCGCGTACCAGCGGGGTGCGAGGGCGACCTGCAGGCGCTCATCACGCTGTATCTTGCTTTCCTGCTGTCGGGGCAGACGGCGTTCATGGGAAACGTCGCCGACGTCGACACGAAGACGCCGGCCATCGGCATTGCGCACTGCACGTGTCCGCTCTCGATGACGACAAGCTACGCGATCCGCAGCCACTTCGAGTCCGGGATCGGCGTCGGTCTCTCGGGGTCGATCCCCGCCGGAGACTGCACGCTGTTCCGGCTCGGCGGAGAAAGGCTCGATCAGCTCTTCCTCCGTGAGGGCCGGATCGAGGAGGCACCGTTCCGCGACGACCTCTGCCGGACGCAGGT
>JBDKUT010000104.1:0-15591 GCA_039679545.1 Thermotogota bacterium | reverse complement strand
AGCGTCATAGACCTTGTCGAGGCTGTTCCGATGCAGGCCGTTCGTGATCATGGAGTCGATCCCGAGCGACTTCGCGGCAATGACCGCCGTCTGGGCCGCGAGCATCGTGTCCATCGTTCCGGTGATGAACCCGACGATGTCGTCGCAACTGAACTCGTGCCCGAGATGCTTCGCCAGGGCTGCGATGCGCGTGTAGTCGACGCAGTAGATGAGGGCTCGGCTGCCCCGGTAGAAGAAGAGGTCCTTCATCTTGGCTCGATCGTCGAGCACGACGATCGCGTAGCTCTGGCGAGCCGAGGCATTCGCCGTGCGCACGCTCGCCTCGAGAATCGTCGTCAAGTCAGCTTCCGTGACGTCTCGTTCCGAGAAGTCCCCGTGAATCGTTCGCAGAGAGTGGATCGTCCGCAGAGTCTCGTTCATCGATGCCACCTTTCTGATCGGAGGAGAGTGCGACAATAGCGAGTTCGCCCATGTCCTTCAATTCCAGCTCTTCCCCAGATGCAGCGCCAGCTCACGGTTGACGCTCAAGTCCCTTCCAGCTATACTGACTGACTGTCAGTCAACTGCTGCCGGAAGCTGGTTGGAGGAGTCTCGATGCCCCGTAACGTAGATCGTGAGGCCCGCCGCGCTGAGCTTGTCTCGGCTGCCACGACCTTGTTTGCCCGACGCGGCGTGGCCAACACAGCGGTGAGCGACATCGTCAAGGCGGCCGGCGTCGCGCAGGGGACGTTCTACCTCTATTTCGCCTCCAAGGACGACGCTCTGTTGGCCGTGGTCGAACGCATCGGGAGCACCATGATGGATGAAGTGGCGGCGCGCGTCGGCGCCGGCTCGTCAGCCATCGAGAAGATGCACATCCTCGGCAACGTCCTGTCGAACCTTGCTGCGCAGCCTGACGCCCTCGACATCATCACGCTCATGCACCTTCCCGAAAACCGCGCCCTGCATGATCGCCTCGCCGAGGATCTGACGCCCCGCCTCATCCCGCTCGTGGAGGCGATCATCGAGCAGGGCGTCGCCGAGGGCGTCTTCCGCGTCTCGGACGCACGCGCCGCCGCGTGGTTCGTGCTCGGCGGCCTCCAGAGCGTCGAGCTCGCTGGGACAGCGCCAGCCGACATGCCGCCCGCACTCGCACGGGCGACGGAGTTCGCCCTGCGCGCGCTCGGTTGCCAAGGACCCCGCCCATGAATCCCCGTGCCGCCATTGCTACACGCGCGCTCTCGAAGCGCTATCGCGACGTGCTCGCGGTCGACGCGCTCGGCCTCAACGTGCGCTGCGGCGAGATCTACGGCTTCCTCGGCCGAAACGGAGCCGGCAAGACGACGACCATCCGGATGCTGCTCGGGCTCATCCGGCCCACGAGCGGCGACGTCGAACTCCTGGGCAAGCCCGTGCAACCGGGAACAACCGGCGTCTTTGCGCACGTCGGCTACCTGGTCGAAAGCGCTACGGCGTACCCGAACCTCACCGTACGCGAGAACCTCGACATCCAGCGCCGGCTGACGCGCGCGCCGCGAGCCTCAGTCACCAAGGCGATCGACCTCATGCGGCTCGGCCCGCACGCGGACCGCCGCGCCGGCGTGCTGTCGCTCGGCAACAAGCAGCGGCTGTCGCTCGCCCGTGCTCTTCTGAACAAGCCGGAGCTTCTCATCCTGGACGAGCCGGCGAACGCCCTTGACCCAAGCGGCATCGTCGAGGTGCGCGAGCTCTTGCGTTCGCTGGCGCGCGAACACGGCGTCACGGTCTTCATGTCGAGCCACATCCTCGCCGAGGTCGCTCACCTGGCCGACCGCATCGGCATCGTGCACGAGGGCCGCTTGCTCGAGGAACTCGACCGCGAGGAGTTGCACGCCAGGGAGCGCCTGTACGTCGAGGTCGGCGCGTCGGACCCCGAGCGTGCGGCGACGCTTCTCGCCGCCGCCGGGTTTGCGCACGTCGAGCGAACCGACGGTCGACTCCGGGTCTTCGACGCCGAGGAACGCGTGCCCGAGATCGCTCGCTTGCTCGTCGGCTCCGGGCTCGACGTCACGAACCTTGCTCAGGTGCACGAGGACTTGGAAGCGCACTTCCTGCGGATCACGGGAGGTGCCGAGTGATGTTCGCCCACGTCCTGGCAACGGAATTCCTCAAGCTGCGGCGCAGCAAGGTCACGTGGCTCTCGCTCGTCGCCTTGTCCCTGGGGCAGCTCGGAATGGCGCTCATGATGTGGATCGTGCGAGACCCGGGCCGGGCCACCCAACTCGGCCTACTTGGCACGAAGGCGAACCTCTCCGGGCTCACGGCGACGTGGCCGGCCTACTCCGGCGTCCTCACGCTCTTGGTCGGAATGGGCGGGATGCTTCTCCTCCCCTTCCTCGTCGCCTACCTCTTCGGGCGCGAGTACACCGACGGCACGGCGAAGAACCTTCTCGCGCTGCCGGTAGGCCGTCACCAATTCGCGCTGGCGAAGCTCGCCGTAGCGGCCGTGTGGTGGGCCGCTCTCGTGGTCGTCGTGGTCGCTGAAGCGTTTGCCCTCGGCCTCCTGCTCGGACTGCCGGACTTCTCGATGGCCTTGGCCGTGCAGGCCGTGCGGAACGCGCTCGTTGCCGCCGCCGTCGCGTACTTGCTCGCGCCCGCCGTCGCGTGGATCGCCCTCCTCGGGCGCGGCTACATGCTGCCTCTCGGTTTCGCGCTCGCGATGCTGGCGCTCGGTCAGGTGTTCAGCAAGACCGGCTGGGCGGCCTGGTTCCCCTGGTCGATCATCCCTCTGTGGATCGGCTCCGTCGGCCAACCGGCGGCGGCGCTCGCGCCGGCCAGTCTTGCCGTGGTCGCCGTCACGTTCCTCGCCGGGGTCGCCGCCGTGATCGCGCAGCTGCGCTTCGCCGACAACGCACAGTAGACCCCTGACGGTCACGCGGACGAAGCGCCTCGACCACGCGCTTCCGCTCTTCGGCGCAAGACCTGGAAATCCCTTGGGGCCTGCTGGCTCGGTGCAAACGCCACATCTTGCCGCGCCGTCGGAGGTCTCAGGCCACGCGATGGAACGGGATCCCCGGCTCAGCCCCGCTTGTCGAAAGCGCACAGCCCGACCGAATCCCCTGCGTTCACCACGTCTTTCGCCTGGGCCCACCCACGCCGCGCGGTGAGAACGCCAAGGCGGAGGAAGTCGAAGTGCTCGGGGGCGTGGGCATCAGAGCCGATGGAGAGCTTGCACCCGGCCGCAAGGGCGCGGCGTACGAGTTCGGCGGAGAGGTCAAGGCGGATGGGGTTGGCGTTGATCTCGAGCGCGGTGCCGGTCTTGGCGGCGGCGGCGAACACGGCGTCCCAATCGGCGTCGTACGGCGGGCGCTCGCCGATCTTGCGGCCCGTGGGGTGGGCGAGAATGTCGACGTGCTCGTTCTCGCAAGCTCGCTGCAAACGAGCCGTCATCTCGTCCTTTCCGAGGCGGAAGTGAGAGTGGACGGCGGCCACGACGACGTCGAGTGCCGCGAGGATGTCGTCGGGCAGATCGAGCGAGCCGTCGGGTTGGATGTTGACTTCGATGCCTGTTAGAACGTGGAAGCCGCGCAGGGTCTTGTTGAGCTTGCCGATCGCGTCGATCTGGCCCGCCACGTCGTCGACGTTGAGTCCGCCGATGATCTCGGCGAACCGGGTGTGGTCGGTGATCGCAATGTACTTGAGCCCGCGAGCCCGCGCCGCGGCGACCATGTCGGCGATGGACGCGAGGCCGTCCGAAGCGTCGGTGTGGACGTGGAGGTCGCCCCGCAGGTCGGCGAGTTCGACGAGATGGGGCAAGCGGCTGCCCCTGCGCCCTTTGCCCGCTGTCGCTTCGGCGGCGGCCTCGATCTCGCCTGTGTCCTCGCGCAGTTCGGGAGGGATCGGCTCGAGGCCGAGGGCCCGGTACACGTCGGCCTCGTCCTTGCCCGCCAGCGCCTGGTCTCCGGCGTCGTAGAGCCCGTACTCGTTCAGCTTCCAGCCGCGCGCCACGGCCAGCTTCCGCAGCTCGATGTTGTGCGCCTTGGAGCCGGTGAAGTACTGGAGTGCTGCGCCGAACGACTCGGCGGGGACGACGCGCAGATCGACCTGGACGCCGTTTCCGAGCCTCACCGACGCCTTCGTCTCGCCGCGCGACAGGATCTCGACGACTTCAGGCAACGCGAGGAACGCGGCGACCGCGGACGTGGGATTGGTGCTGACAGCCAGGATGTCGAGGTCCCCAATGGTCTCTCGGCCGCGACGGACCGACCCGGCGTACTCGACGCGCTTGAACAGGCCCGTGGATCGCAGCTCGGCGACGAGTTCCTCGGCGAGCGGAAGCGCCGCACCGAGCAACATCCGGCCCTCGACGCCGCGCGTCTCGTCAAGCCCGCGGAGGATCTTCGCCTCGGTCTTCTCCCCAAGGCCCTTCACGGTTTGGATCTTCCCCGCGCGAGCCGCCCGTTCGAGGTCGTCGAGGGTCTTCACCCCGAGCACGTCGTAGAGGAGCTTGGCCGTCTTGGGCCCGACGCCGTCGACGCGGGTGAGGGCGTGAAGGTCGATGGGGAGCTTCGCCTTGAGCTCGTCGTGGTACTTCAGGTGCCCCGTCTCGACGATCTCCGCAATTTTCTTCGCAATCGCCTCGCCGACGCCGGGGAGTTCGGCGTGCGCTCCGTCCGCGACCAGGTCCTCGATCGGCTCGGCAAGCGTCTCGACCACCTCGGCGGCTCTGCGATACGCACGCGGCTTGAACTGGACGCCCTCGAGGTCGAGGAGGTCGGCGATCTCGTACAGAATCCTGGCGACCAGCTCGTTCTTCACGTTGACACCTCCCGCCTCCTCGCGGCCGAGTTCCGGCTCTCCATTCTGCGCCTCGCGTTGCGTTCGGCCAAGTCACGCGTGGAAAGCGCCATCGGTTGACCCGGCAACGCGAAACGTGCTAGACCTGTAGGCTTGGGGCCGAACGGAGGGCGGTCGGCCCGTAGCGAGAGTGGGAAGGAGGAAGGGATGGAGCGCATCCTTCGCGTCAACATGACAGACCGAACGGCGTCGTTCGAGCCGATGCCGGAGGCGTACCGAAACCGGGCGGGGCGATGGTTGACATCAAGCATCGTTCACGACGAGGTCCCGCCGACCTGTCACCCCCTCGGACCGAACAACAAGGTCGTCTTCTCGCCGGGGATCGTGACCGGGACGGCATCCCCCACGTCCTCGCGGATCTCGGTGGGCGGGAAGTCGCCGCTGACCGGGGGCATCAAGGAGTCGAACGCCGGAACTGGATGGGGGCGGCGCCTCGCGCGCCTTGGGATCCGCGCGATCGTCGTCGAAGGTCAGCCGAAGGAGGAGGGGCTTTGGCTCCTTAAGGTCAACGCGAAGGGAGCGACCTTCGAGCCCGCCGATGCGTGGTGCGGCAAGCGGTTGTCCGAGGTCTATCCTACGCTCTTCGCCCGTTTCGGCGGGAAAGAGGAGGTCGACGTCTGCGCGATCGGTGCGGCGGGCGAGTTCTGCATGGCGGCGGCCGGAGTCTGCTTCAACGATCAGGAAGGGCGCCCCAGTCGCTACGCCGGCCGCGGAGGTCTCGGCGCGGTGCTCGGCAGCAAAGGTTTGAAGGCGATCGTCGTCGTCGAGTCCGGCGCCAAGGAGATCCCGCTGGCCGACAAAGCGCTGTTCGATCAGGGGAGGAAGAAGCTCGGCGCGGCGCTCGGCGAGCACGCGATCACGAAGCCGAAGGGCGCGCTCAACAGCTACGGCACCGCCGTGCTGGTAAACATCCTGAACGAGGCCGGCGGGCTGCCGACGCGCAACTTCCGCGAGGGCCGCTTCGAAGGAGCGGCGAAGATCGCGGGAGAGGCAATCTTCGCCGGAAACAAGGAGCGCACGGGGGCCGAGGTCTACAACCACGCTTGCTCGCCCGGTTGTGTGATTCGCTGCTCGAACACGTGGCACCGTCCCGGCGGAGGCGAGCACACCTCATGCATCGAGTACGAGTCCGACTGGGCCTTCGGCGCCGACTGCGGAATCGACGACCTCGACGACATCGCCGAGCTGAATCTGCTCTGCAACGAGTACGGGCTCGACACGATCGAGACCGGCGGCACGCTGGCCGTGGCGGCGGACGGCGGAGTGTGGCGGTTCGGCGACGGCAAGCGGGCGATCGAGCTTCTCCACGAAATCGGACGGGGCACGCCGCTCGGCCGAATCCTCGGGAACGGGGCCGTGGTCACCGGCCGCGCGTTCGGCGTGGCCCGCGTGCCGCACGTGAAGGGCCAGAACATGCCGGCCTACGAGCCGCGAGCCGTCAAGGGAATCGGGATGACGTACGCCGTCTCGACCATGGGCGCCGACCACACCTCGGGGTACACGATCGCTCCCGAGATCCTCGGCGTCTCGGGGAAGCTCGATCCGCTCAACCCGGACAAAGCCGAGCTGGCGCGCAACTTCCAGTACGCCACCGCGTTCATCGACACGACCGGCCACTGCCTGTTCATCGCGTTCGCGATCCTCGACATCGCCTCGGGGTTCGAGGGGACCGTCGAGGAGTGCAACGGCGTCCTCGGGACGAAGTGGACGATGAACGACGTGGCCCGAATCGGGAAGGAGGTCCTCGACCTCGAGCGCGACTTCAACCGCAGAGCAGGATTCACGGCGCTCGACGACCGGCTGCCGGAGTTCATGCGGAGCGAGCCGCTTCCGCCTCACAACACCGTGTGGGACATCGCGGACCGCGAACTCGACCGGGTGTTTGCCTCCTAGAGGAGACGGGGAGGCCGTCTCGGACGGCGGCCTCCCTTCGCGATGATCGACGTTCATCTCTACGGGAAGCTACGCCGGTTCGCTCCGGGAGGAAGCCCGAAGTCCGATTCTGTGGTCTCCGTGCCGCACCGGGAGGGGGACACGGTCGGCTCCGTGGTTGCGCGCCTTGGCATTCCGGATGCAGATCTCGGCGCGAACCTCTTCGTCGACGGCCACTACGCAGATCGACACTCTCCGGTCCCCGACGGGGCGCGCCTCGGTCTTTTCCCCGACGACATGCAGCTTCTCTACAAGTGGTACTTCCAACCCAAAGGGAAGGGCTCGTGAACGTCGAGGTGCGGCTTCACGGGTCCCTGATCGCCGCGCAGCCGGGGCTCCGCGCCGGCGAGCCGTTCACCGTCGAAATCCGCGATGGAACGTCCATCGCGTTCCTCGCGGCGGCGCTGTCTTTGGCACCTGCGGACATCCACCTCGCCATCGTCAACGGACGCATCGTTCACGATCGTGACGTCCCCCTCACCGCGGGCGACCGGGTCGGCCTGTTCCCGCCTGTCGGAGGCGGATGACGCCGCCGGAGGATGTTCGAGTAGAATGGCGCAGGGCAACGGAGGCACGATGAAGATCGCCATCGTCGGAGCGGGAGGACACGGAGGCGCCGTCTTCGATTGCCTTTCCGTGATCCACGGAAGCGCGCTCGAACCTTCGTTCTACGACGACGCGCCCGAGCGCCGATTCGTTTTCGGCGTTCCCATCGCAGGCCCCATGTCTCTTCTCCTTGCAGACGACTCGGCGGAGCTTGTCTTCGTCGCCATCGGAGACAACCGACGCCGGCAGGAAGTCAGTCGACTCTTGCTGAAGGCAGGCAAGTCGCTCGTCACCATCGTGCATCCGTTCACGGCCATCTCCCCACGTGCCCACGTTGGGACCGGAACGATCGCCGTCGCCGGAGCGGTGGCGAACGCCGGGGCCCGCGTCGGCGACGGCGTCATCCTGAATACCCACTGCTCCGTGGGCCATGACTGTGTCGTTGAAGATTTCGCCCAGGTCGCCCCGGGAGTGAACCTCGGAGGCGGCGCGATCATCGAGGAGGGCGCGTTCCTCGGGATCGGCGTCAAGGTGGCTCCGCTCGTCTCCGTCGGCGCATGGGCCGTTGTCGGAGCGGGATCCGTCGTCCTCGAGGACCTGCCCCCCGGCTGCTTCGCGTACGGTGCTCCGGCCAAGGTCGTCCGTTCGATGGAGACCCAGCCGCCCGGCTGACGCGGCCGTTCAGCTCTCAGGAGGAGCCGGTGCGAGAACTGGAACGAGCGCGGGCGTTCGGTTTCACCGTCCTGGACCGTCTCCGCGGGGCGCCGGTGTGTCGTCAGGTCGCCGAGCTGGACGCTGTCGATTGCATGGCGCCGGCGGAGAGGCTTCGCTGGCAGAGGGAGCGCCTCGCGATGGTCCTCGCCCATGCTCGCGACACGACATCGTTCTATCGGGACCGGATCCCGCCTCACGTCAACGCGGACACCGCGCTCGAGGTGCTCGCCGAGCTGCCGATCGTCGACAAGCGCCTGATCAAGGATCGATTCGTCGAGTTCGTTTCCTCAGCGTTTCCCCGCAGGGCGCTCGTCGAAGGGCACACGAACGGATCGACCGGCGCGCCGTTCTTGTTTCTCATGGACCGAAGGCGCCGGGACCGCGTGCGCGCCGAGACGCTCTTCTTCGGTCGCTGGGCCGGCTACTCCATCGGCGAACCCCACGTCTTCTTACGCCTCCTCTTCTGGCACCCGAAGCCCCGCGTCGTGCAATTCCTCGAGAACCAGCTCGTCCTCGAGCCTCGCGCCCTCGGGAACGCCCAGATCGACCGTCTTCTTGACCGGATCGGGCGGTCCAAGGCCGTGACGCTCATCGGGTACCCGTCCATCCTCAACCTCCTGGCGCGGCGGCGCCTCGAGACGGGGAGCTCGGCAGCGCTCCCCCTAAGGTCGGCGATCTCCATCGGCGAGGTTCTCTTGCCGGGACCTCGAGAGACGATCGAGCACGGGTTCGGATGCCCCGTCTTCGAGCGGTACAGCGCAGCGGAGGTCGGCTACATCGCTCACGATTGCGAGAATCACAAGCTCCACCAGAACGTCGGGAGCCTGTGGATCGAGCTTCTCTCTCCGGACTCCCCTTCGATCGAGACGAGAACCGACGAGCGCCGAATCGTGATCACGGACCTCTTCAACTACGGGATGCCGTTCCTCCGCTACGAGCTCGCCGATCGAGTAATCCCGGACGACGGCACCTGCTCGTGCGGGCGGACCTCGCCGCTTCTTCGCTCCGTCCTCGGGCGCGTTTCGGACCGGATCACTCTGCCGGACGGACGGGACATTGAAGCCACGGGCCTGGGCGGGATCTTCTACGACCTCACCGGGATCCGGCAGTTCCAGCTCGTTCAAACCGCGCCCAATCGGTACGCCATCGTCGTCGTCCCCGAGCCGACGTTCGGCGACGAGACCCGACGCACGATTCTCCGCCGCGCCCAGGCACTTCTGGGCAATCGAGCGACCGTCGAGCTGTCTCTCGTGGAGCGCATCGACCCTCTGCCCGCCGGGAAGCACGCCTACATTCTCTCAACCGTCGACCGACGCGGCGGGGACTCCTCGTCGTGAGCCTCCCCACATTCGGAGGACAGCGGAGCGAGGCGAGTGAACCCGAAGGGCTTGGACGTCCACTCATAGTCAGACAACCCAACTGGAGGGGTCGGATGGAGGGCGCGGCGTGAAGACGGACGAAGCGTTGCTGCGCGCCGTCGCTCGCGGAGACCGAGTCGCGTTCCGTGAGCTGTACGAACGCCACGCCGACCGGATCTTCCGGTTCGCGCTCTCCCTCCTGCGAGCCCCCCACCTGGCGGAGGAGGTGCTCCAAGAGACGATGGTCGCTGTCTGGAAGAACGCAGATAGGTTTAGGGGAGCGTCGAAGGCGACGACGTGGATCCTCGGGATCGCGAAGAACCAAGGATACGCCCTCCTGCGTCGGGAGAAGCGCGGAGAACGAACCCCCGAAGAGCCGGTCGCTGAGCCCGATCCAGCCGAGACCACCGAACTCTGCGTCCGGGTCGAGGATGCCGTGGCGAACCTCCCGCCGCATCTCCGCGAGGTCCTGCACCTCGTGTTCTATGAGGAGATGACCCTCGGCGAGGCGGCTGCCGTGCTGGGAATTCCCGAAGGGACGGTCAAGTCGCGGATGTTCCACGCGAGGAAAGCGCTCGCCAAGGTGCTGACATGAAGACCTGCGAATGGGTTCTCGAAGTCCTTCCCTGGTATGCGACCGGGAAGCTCAGTCCGGACGACGCGGCGGCGGTCGCGGAGCACCTGAGAGGCTGCGACGCGTGCCGCCTGGAGCTTGCAGAGGTCCTCCGGCTGCGACATGGACTGACCGGTGACGCCGGCCTGCCGGGTTCCGTCCGCGAACGCGTGTGGAGGCAGGTCACGCTCGGGGCGGGAATCCGCGACGTGGCGCGCATCGACGTGGGGTCCTTTGCTATCGGATTCCGGCTCGGGTTCGACGCGCGACGCTCGGCACCGGTTCATACCAGCCTTCGCGTGATGGGACAAGAGGTGCGCATCGTCGGGCGCAAGCGCGGCAGCGCAACCAAGCCGGAGGCGACGCTATGACGGTCACACAGGTCGCTTGCGTCCGCACCCCGGAGGACGTCTTGCGCGCAGCGGGATTGGCAGAGGACACCGTCCGACGCATGACAGCACGTTCCGGACAAGGCCTCACCTATGCGTACGCAATGAGCGCAGCCGCGTTCTACCAGCACCTTGTCAATGGTGGAATCCCGTCTGCGGCAGCAGGAAAGATCGCTGCCGCTCAGTCACCCAGCGGCACGGACCGCCCGCGCGATCAGGCCGACGCCGTCGTCTCGTTCGTCGAACAAGCGCAGCGACAGGGCATGGAGCCGTCGGCGGCCGTCGCCGCCGCGGTCGCTCATTGGACACGCTGTTCCGAAAGCGCGCTTCAGGCCGGAGACCACGTCCCTGCATCGTGGGGGTCCGAGGCCACGTTCCGGCGCTCTCGGACGGACATCCCCGCGCGAGGATCCATTCCTAGAACTGAGAGAGAGAGGAGGAGCATGGCCGATCACGAGAAGCGCAACGAAGTCGAGATCGAGCGCGCAAAGCTCGAGAAGGAACGGGAGCGCCTCGAGCACGAGCGGGAGAAGCTCGAGAAGCTCCAGGAGGAGATGGAGGCCCGCATCGAGCGCCAGGAGGAACGACTCGAGGAGATGGAGAACGAGCTCGATGCTCGTGAGGAAGAACTGGACGAGCGCGAGGAGGAGTTGGAGGAACTGGAGGTCGAGGGCGCCGAAGGGGTTCGCGAGGTGCTCGACGTCGTCTCCGAACGGATCCCGACCCTGATGCGGGGGATCCAAGACACCCTCTACTCGCCGGAAAACCTGAAGAGGACCTCCGACGCCCTCGTGGGATTCTTCAAGAACCTCGTCGCCGCCGGAATGGACGAGGACGAGGCCGCGGAGATGACGAAGCTGCAGATGATGTTCATGCAGTCCCAGGGACATCTCACGGCGTCGCCCTCCCATCGCGGGATCCGAACGCGCCACGTCCGCCCGTCACACCCCGCACGGCCGGCAGACCCCGCAGAACCGGCTGAGCCTGCGGAACCCGCTGAGGAGGACGAGGGCTAGGCGAACCAGGCGAAGAAGATCCACCGCGTAGTTGACCGGATCCGCGCCCTGACGTCACGAGGGCGCGGATCCACCTTGTCGCGAACCCGCTGCAGGCCCACGAAACGCAGCGCGAGCCACGATCGCACCCAGGGAGACGAGGGCCGCTCCGCCCGCGAGCTCCCACCTCCACGCGACGCCGAGAACCGCCATCGCAAACGTCGCCGAGACAACCGGAATGAGGTTCGACAGGGCGCCGAGCGCCGGGACGTCGCCGTCCCTCATCGCGAGGTCCCACAGCCAGTAGGCGAGCGACGTGGGAAGACACGCCATGTAGAGGACGACGAGCGCCGTCCCTCGGTCGAAACGCACGGCCGACCAGTTCGCTCCGCCGAGCACGGCCATGATGAGACCCGCTGCGACCAGAAAGAGTCCGATGGCTCCACTCGGAACGGCCTGCCGGTGCACTCGCACGAGGACCGAGTACAGTCCCCACGCCACTCCCGCGACGAGACCCAGTCCGATCGAGAGGGACGGAGTTCGAAACACCGCCGTCAACTCGCCTAGGCCGCCGACGTCTGTCGACGCGGCCAAGGCGATCCCGGAAAGCGCAAGAAGAGATCCAAGTACGAGTGTCACTCCACGCGGCCTCTTGTGCAGCAAGAGGATGGCCAACACGAGGATCATCGTTGGCCAGAGGTAGTTGGCGAGTCCGGCAGCAATCGCCTCGACGCGCGTCGTCGCGAGCCCCACGGCGCAGTACATGGCCACCATGTAGAGGACGAAGAGCGGCCCCGCGTACGCGAGGTGCCGGGTGGAGAGCCGGCGCGCCCAACCGAATCCCCGGTAGCGGAGGCTCGTCGCGATGAGGAGCAGCACGCCGCCCGCCAGAAGCACCACGGCGGCCCCGGGAAAGGCGCCGAGGCGCTCCATCACGACGCGTGACGCTCCGACCGTTGTGGACCAGATCAGCATCGCCAGGAGCCCGAGGCCGGTCGCTCTCCGAACGCTCCCCGCAGCACGCATGCCGCATTCTAGCGGGTCGCGGCGCTTCGTCCCTCACGAGCCGCTCGGGTATCCTGACGGGCCATGATCAGCGACGCTGCCGACGTGTTCGACCGCATACGCATCGCCTGCCGCGATGTCACAGGAACCGCCCGCCTCATCCACATCGACGGGACGGCCCTCACCCGCTACGCCGCAGGGCTCGACGCCTCGCGACTCCCGTCCCCCGAGTACGATCACGACGCGCACTTCCTCGGACGCCCGGAGGACACCGTTGCGTACGTTGTCACCCTCGACGCCGTCAACTTCGGCTCGGGCTACTTCCCGCACCTGGCGAAGCGCCCCGGACGCTCGGGGTACTTCACGATCGCGATGGCGCTCACAGACCGGTTCCGCCGACGCGGCCCGTTCGCGCCCGAGGAGCTCGCCGCCGCCACCGGGCAGACGTGCGCCGCCCTCTTCCGCCAGGACACGCGAGACCCCGTCGTGGCCGAACTAATGAATCTTTTCGCCCACGCGTGGAACGACCTCGGACACGACCTCCTCGATCGGTTCGACGGATCCTTCACCCGACTCATCGAGACGGCCGACGGATCCGCCGCCCGCCTGGTCGAGATCCTCGATGCGCAGCCGTTCTTCCACGACGTGGCGTCGTACAACGGCCGCGACGTACCGTTCTACAAGCGGGCCCAGATCCTCGCCTCGGACCTCGACCTCGCCCTGCGCAGCGAAGGGTGGGGGCAGTTCCACGACCTCGACCGGCTTACGATCTTCGCCGACAACCTTGTCCCCCACGTCCTGCGCGTCGACGGCGTCCTTGTCTTCGACCCGAGTCTCGTCGCGCGAATCGAGCGAGAGGAGTTGCTCGAAGCAGGTTCGGAAGAAGAAGTGGAGGTCCGGGCCTGCGCCGTCCACGCCGCGGAACGCCTTGTTGAAGAGCTCCGCGCGCGAGGCCGCACCACCACGGCACGCGACCTCGACGTCTACCTCTGGACTCGTGGACAGGCCGCTTCGTACAAGGCGACGGCGCACCGCCATCGAACCCGCTCGGTCTATTACTGACGCTCTCCCTCCGGGCCGTCGCCCACGGTCGTGAGGTCGCGGATTCGTTCGATGACGCTCGGCCCGATCCCGCTCACGGCGTCGAGGTCCTCAATTCGCGCAAACGAGCCGTGCAGCTCCCGGTACGCGATGACCCTCGCCGCCAGCGCCACGCCGATCCCAGGCAAGGTCGTAAGCTCGTCCGCATTCGCCGTGTTGATGTTCACCTTCGACACGTCGCGGATCACGGGCACGACCACGTGGACGTTGGAGAAGGCAAATGCCGTGCCTGAAGCGGGAGCCCGAGGCGTGGGTTCCGGTCGAAGAGCGAGGGCTCCGGCCGCCAGAAGCCCGATTCCGACCAGGAGGATGACTCCCCGCTGCCGCTCGCGAGTCCCAAGGTCCACGTTCCGCCTCCTTCTTTGCCCTGCACTTCTTTGTATCTACATAGAAGGTTCCGAGGCAAGCACAAAGCCGCCGCAGACGGTCGGAGATGGTGGCGAACGCTGAGTGGACTGACCGGAACCGAACTAGCTTCTCTGATTGAGGCGGTCTTCCCAGAGCTGAAGCTTCTCGAGGAGGGAGTACTCGGTCATGTCGAGGTGGATCGGTGTGATCGAAACGTATCCCGCCGCGGTCGCCCCGAGGTCCGTTCCGTCCTCCTCGTCGACGGTGAGCGGGTCCCCTGTGACCCAGTAGTACTCACGACCGTGCGGGTCCTTCCCCGTCACGAGGTAGTTCGAGTACGCCTCGCCGCCGAGACGCGTCAGTTTGACTCGGAGCGTCCGCCCGGCAGGCGCGTACGGCACGTTGACGTTAAGAAGGATCCCTGGCGGCAGAGGCTCCCCTTCGAGAAGGTAGGCGGTAAGTCGTTTCACGAACTCCGCCGCGCGGCCGTAGTCCAGGTCGTCGCTCGGAGCTCGCACAGTGTCGTAGGAGACCGCGACGGACGGGATCCCCATGCGCACGCCCTCCATCGCCGCGGCCACCGTGCCCGAGTATGAGACGTCGCGACCGAGGTTGAGCCCCGCGTTGATTCCAGAAACAATCAGGTTCGGCTTCCGATCGAGCAGGCCGAGCAAGGCCAGCGAAACACAGTCCGACGGGGTTCCACTCGTCGCGTACCCGATGCTCCCGTCGAGAAGCGGAACGCGGTCGACCCGCAGCGGCTTGTGGAACGTTCGCGTACGGCTCGCCGCCGACCAGTTCCGGTCGGGAGCGAAGACTTCGACGCGCCCGAGCGACGCGAGCGCCGTCCGGAGAGCGACCAGTCCCGGAGCGGCGATGCCGTCGTCATTCGTGATCAGAATGGTGGCAGCAGGCTCGGGGCTCATGACGATGACGGCTCCTCCCGCGGTGCGTCCGTGCTCAGCCGATAGAAGAGAAGCTGGTTGTCGCCGTATCGGCGGCGATCTACGAGTTCGAGACCTCCGAAGCGCGAAGCCAGCGACTCAAGCTCGTGAATCTCCGTGATCACGACCGGGTCGCCCGTCAGAAGACACCCGTCGGCGAGTCGATCGAGCGTCTTCGGGGCAAGCCCCTGGTGGTACGGCGGGCCGACGAAGACGAGGTCGAACTTCCGGCCGACGCGGGCCAGACGGTCGAGAACCTCGAGGCACTCGCCTTCGACCACCTCACCGGCGGAGAGGAAGTCGAGCGCGTCAAGATTCCTGCGGACGATGGCGCACGCCTCGGGGGATCGATCAACAAACGTGCACGCCCGCGCGCCGCGCGACAGGGCCTCCAGGCCCACGCTCCCCGTCCCGCAGTACAGGTCGAGGAACGTCGCATCCGGAATGAAGTCGGACACGATGCTGAACAGGGCGCCGCGGACGAAATCGCGCATCGGTCGGATGCCGGGGGCGTCCCATTCGACCAACCGGCGACCCCCTTTGACCCCTCCGATGATGCGCATCTGTCCTCCTCCCGGTCTCGGAATCCCGTAAGCTAGGATCCGTACGCGCGTTTGATCGCGAGACAGGAAGAAGCATAAGAGAGGGGACACGACCGATCAACTCATGCGAACCTGCGACGCCACCCACATCGCCTTCGACCTCGACTTCACGCTTTCTACGTACCCGCTGACGACGGCGGAAGTCATCGCCGAGGCCTTCGTCCGCTGCGGGCTCGACGCCGAGGCCCTCGGTTCCACAAAGGATCTCGCGCTCGACTACGACAGGCTT
>JBDKUT010000103.1:0-32114 GCA_039679545.1 Thermotogota bacterium | reverse complement strand
CGCGTGATGCCTAACCGCAGAGCCCGAAGGGAATCGACACGCTTCAACCATCCCCCCTTCACACGGAATTCACAGCCCGCGGGCATTCTACGGTCAGCAGCCTAAGGCTGCTCTTCCGCTAAACCTCCTTGCGGATAGCCACCACACCGATCGGGGAGCCTCCTTCGGGAGCTCCCCGATTGCCTTTCTTGAGGGTCATCCTCCTCCCACCGGCGGAAGAAGCGTGAGGCGATCTCCGTCGTGTAGCGGGGTGCGCAAACCGTCCTTCCACGCGACGTTGCCTCCGTTGATCAAGGCCGCGACGTGGCTCCGCACGCGGTCGGCGTCGTCGAGCAGACGGGGCCGCGCCGCGGGATGCCGTGATGCCAAAGCGCGCACGGCCGCCTCGACGCTTGCCCCCTCCGGAAGCTCCAGTTCGTGGTAGTCCCTGCTCAGATCCTTCTTGAACGATAAGCCCAGTTCGACGGAGACTCGCATCATCTCATCGCCCGACAAGGCGCGCCGAGATAGCGTTTTGCACAGGCACGAGATCGTAGAGCGCCTCGTCGACGAGCCGTCCGTCCCGAACGCACCACTCCCCGTTGACCATGGCGAAATCGACCCGATCGGCCGCGCAGTGGACCAAAGCGGCGACAGGATCGGCTTGTGCGCCAGCAAAGGCGACGTCATTCAAGTCGAACGCGATGAGGTCGGCCGCCTTGCCCACCTCGATCGACCCGATCTCCGCCTCCCGGTGGAGTACCCGCGCGCCGCCGATCGTCGCCATGGAGAGCACATCGCGGGCGGAGAGCGCGTCAGCCCCATAGCGAACGCGCTGCAGAAGCATCGCCTGCCGAACCTCACGGATCATGTTCGACGAATCGTTGCTCGCCGATCCATCGACGGCGAGGCCAATCTTGATCCCGGTGTCGATCATCTTCGCGACCGGGGCGATCCCCGATCCGAGCGTCATGTTCGACGTGGGGCAGTGGGCCATTCCCACGCGGGCGCGGGCGAGCTTGTCGATGTCCGTCTCGTTCAGACCGACGAGATGAGCGAACCAGGCGTCGTCGCGGAGCCAGCCGAGATCCTCCATCAGGTCCACCGGCCGCCGCCCGAAGCGCTCGAGGCAGTAGGCCTCCTCGTCCTCAGTCTCCGCGAGATGGGTGTGAACGAGCACTCGATACTCGTCGGCCAGCCGGAGCGTTTCCCGCTTCAGCTCCGGTGTCACGGAGAAGGGGGAGCACGGAGCGAGCGCAATCCGGAGCATGGCCAGGGGCTCCGGGTCGTGGTACCGCTCGATCACGCGGCGGCAGTCGGCAAGGATCTCGTCCTCCGTCTGGACCACGCTGTCGGGCGGCAGTCCCCCGTTCTTCTTGGAGAGCGACATGGAGCCCCGACAGGGGTGGAACCGGATCCCCGCCAGCTCCGCCCCTTCAATGTCCGCAGCGAGGATATCTCCTCCGCCGCGCGGATAGAGGTAGCAGTGATCGGTCGTCGTCGTCGCTCCCGAGAGCAAGAGCTCGCTCGACGCGACCGCGGCGGCCGTGCGCATCGCATCCTCGCCAATCCTCTTCCAGCGGTCGTAGAGAAAGATGAGCCAGTCGAAGAGCTTCGCGTCGGACGCCCCCGGAACGTTTCGGAACAGCGATTGGTAGAGGTGGTGGTGCGTGTTCACGAACCCCGGCAGGAGAACCTTCCCGTCGCCGCGGACCGTTTCGTCGGCCCGGACACCCGTCGGTGCCTCACCCACAGCGGCAATCCGGTTGCCGTCGACGAGTACGAATCCGCCGCGAATCTCCCGCCCGGAGCCGTCCATCGTCGCAACGACGTCGAACCCCGTGAACAGCGTCCGCTTCACCGCTTTCATCCCGCGAGATCCACCTTGTTCGCCGTCTCCAGGAACGCCGCAACGAGGGCGATCGCCGATTCGATCGCGCCGACGTGCACCGTCTCGACCACGGAGTGCACGTAGCGCGTCGGGATCGACAGCGTGATCGCCGCTGAGCCGTCCCCCGCAAGCTGGAGTCCACCGGCGTCCGTGCCACCCTTCGACGCCAACGTGATCTGATGCGGGATCTTCCGCTTCTCGGCAAGATTTCGGAAGGCGCGCACGAGCGCGGGGTGCGAGATCGAGCGGGCGTCCTTGAGAGAGATTGCGACACCGTTGCGGAACTGCGACAGCTGGTCCTTCTCCGAGACGCCCGGCATATCGGCGGCGATGCACACGTCGAGCGCAATCGCGATGTCCGGCGCGATCCGATGCCCGGCCACCTGGGCGCCGCGCACGCCAACTTCTTCCTGGGATGTAGCCAGGATGTAGAGGTCGCACGCAACTTTCTTGGCGCGCTTCACGGCCTCGATCGCCACGTAGACGCCAACGCGGTCGTCGATGGCCTTGCTGGACACAACATCCCCGTAGGCCAGGAAGTCTTGGCGCATCGTCACAACGTCTCCGACGGCGACCTTTTCCTTCACATCTCCAGCCGGCAACCCGACATCCACGAAGAGGTCGGCGAGGTCGACCGGCTTCTTCCTCTCGTCGTCCGTCAGGATGTGGATCGGCTTCCGGCCGATGCACCCTGGGAGGTCACCACTCGCGGCGTGCACAACGACACGCTGGGCGACGAGCGTCACGGGATCGAACCCTCCGAGCGGGTGGATCCGCAGGAACCCCGATCCGTCCTCGATGTGACTGACGAGGAAACCGATCTCGTCCATGTGCCCGGCGATGGCGACGACGGGACCTTTACCCGCCTTATGCGCGATGACGTTTCCCAAGGCGTCTACGTCCACCGAGTCGACGTGCGGGGAAATCGCATCCACAATCACCCGTCGGACCGGCCCCTCGTACCCTGGAACCCCCGTCGCCTGCGTGAGTTGCTTCAGCAGCTTCATGCCGCCTCCTTCCGCCAGCGTAGAGTGTAGTCACGGCCTGCACGAGATCAACCGTTGTCCTCTCCAGCCCGCCCCGCTACCATCGCGGCATGATTCCGCTTCGTGACACGCTGCGCAGCCGCCGCTTCCCCGTCGTGACCGTGTCGCTGATCGTCATCAACCTGCTCGTCTTCCTGTACCAGGGATACCTTCAGACGCAGCCCTCTACGCTGAACGACCTCACGCCCTGGCGCGCCAGCCGCCTCCTTCCCCCTCCCGCGTACAGCGAGCGGGCCTACCAACTCCACCTTGTAGACGGCGGCAACCCGTCGCAGTACCCGATCTCGGCCACCAACAGGCTGATCGCGCAGTACGCGCTCATCCCCGGCGAGCTCCTGGGTGGACACGACCTGCCCCCCACGATTCCCGTCCCCCTCTGGCTCACGCTCCTGACGTCCGTCTTTCTCCACGGCTGCCTCCTCCACCTGCTCGGGAACATGCTGTACCTGTGGATCTTCGGCGACAACGTCGAGGGCGCGATGGGCTCGGTTCGGTTCCTTATTTTCTACCTGATGTGCGCCGTGGCGGCCGCCGGCGCCCAGATCGCCGTCGATCCCGGGAGTTCGCTTCCTATGATCGGCGCGTCGGGCGCAATCGCCGGCGTACTCGCCGCGTACCTCATGCTGTTTCCTTTCTCGCGGATCGTCACGCTGATTCCCATCTTCTTCTTCGTGCGCCTTGTCGCCGTGCCCGCCGTCATCCTCCTCGGCCTCTGGTTTGTCCTCCAGATCCTGAGCGGCCTGGGCTCGACGGGCGGCGCGGGGGGGACGGCCTGGTTCGCCCACATCGGCGGGTTCGCCGCCGGCCTTCTTCTCGTCTTCCTCTTCCGCCGGAAGAGCGTTCCGGTCACACTTTGGCAGGTTGTTCGTCGTCGTCGCCTCGGAGTGTGACAGGAAAAAAGTCGCTTCACCAACGTACGATTGGCTTCAACCCTGTGGTTCGAGCTGCTAAGATGAATCTGCGCGTTGAGGGAAGATCGTCCAAAGGAGTGATGGGTTATGAAGCAAACTGTAGTCTTTGTTGGTGTGCTGCTTCTCCTTGTCGGGTTCGGCTTGTTCGGTGTTGCGGGCGAGGAGCGAGCGGAGCACACGGCGATCGTGATCACGAACGACTACGAGTTTACGCCGTCGAACGGCGTGTGTTCAGGATCCGGCACCGCCGAAGACCCCTACGTCATCCAGGGCTGGAAGATCGATGCGGGGTACGACGACTACGGCGTTCGCGTTCATGGAACGACCCGTTACTTCATCGTTCGCGACGTGGAAGTCACCGGCGCAAGCAAGGCCGGCATCTCGCTCAGCTATGTCCGCAACGGCCGCATCGAGGGGTGTCTGCTCGACGCGAACTGGGTCGGTATCGCCCTCAACTACTCCACCTTCGTACGGATCTCGGACTGTGTGTTCGAGACGAACACGGACGGCGTGCACCTGTTCTACTCGGGCGAGAACCAGATCCTCTACAACGTCTTCGACCGAAACGACACCTCGATCTGGCTTGACGCCTCCAACCAGAACGAGGTCATAGGCAACTTGATCCACGGCTCGCACATGGGCGCGTACTTGAACCTCGGATCGACGAGGAACCGCCTCCTGATGAACGCGTTTGTCTCCAACCTGCACAACGCGTATTCGGACGAACCGAACGTCTGGAACACCGATCGCCAGGGGAACTACTGGAGCGAGTTCAAGGCAATCGATGCAAATGAGGACGGGATTTGGGACTCCCCGTACCTGATCAATAGCGACGGCGACCAAGACAGCTACCCGCTCGTAACCCATCCGCTCGTTCCGACGCCCGAACCGGAGACGTGCGACAGCTAGTCGCCCTTCGAGCGACGGGCGCTTCCCAAATCTGTGCCGTAGCGACCCCGCCAACGGGGTCGTTGCGTTTCTGAATCGACCCTCGGCGCAGCCCGAGGGACGTCGCTCCAGTTGATTTCCGAACCCCGTCGTACCTACACTCCTGCGATTCCAGCGAACGGAAAGGACACCATGTCAACCGAGCGCTTCTCCGATCGGGTCCGGGGGGACATCCCCTACAACCTCCTTCACATCCCGGTGTCCGACCTGCGCGAGGGAGCTCGCGTCGGCCAGTGCTTCCTCGTCAAGAAGAAAACCCAGCGGTCGACGCGAACCGGAGACCCTTACTTGGAGATCCTTCTCGCCGATCGAACAGCGGTTGTCCAAGCTCGCGCCTGGGCCGATGCGACGCAGCGCTATGCGAGCCAGTTCGAGGAGGGCGACTTCGTCTTCGTCCAAGGGCGGGTGGAGACGTACCGCAATGCCCTCCAGCTCATCGTCGAATCGATCCGCCGCCTGACGCAGGAAGAGCAAGAGGGCGGAAAGCTGCCGGGCTTCGATGCCACGCTTCTTGTGCCAACCTCCGAGCACAACATCGACGAGATGTGGGCCCACCTCCTCGCTCTCGCCGCAACCATTGAGCCGGAACCGCTTCGCGACCTCACCGAGTCGCTGCTTCGCGACCACGCGGAAGCCTTCCGTGAGGCGCCGGCCGCGGTGTCCAACCATCATGCCTACATCGGCGGCCTCCTCGAGCACACGTTGGAGGTTGCACAGGGCGTCGCTCGCTTCGCCGACGAGGAGCCGTCGCTCGGGCTACGCCGCGGGCTTGCCGTCGCGGGCGCGATCCTGCATGACATCGGGAAGCTCCTCGAGCTCGAGAACCCGATCGCCCCGCGGTACAGCTTGGAAGGGCAGCTGATCGGGCACCTTCTCCTCGGGCGTGACATGGTTCGTCAAGCGGCCCGGTCTCTGACGTGGCCCGACCTGCGAACGCCTCTCCTTCTCGAGCATATCCTGATCTCCCACCACGGAGAGCTCGAGTACGCCGCGGCCATGGTCCCGAAATCGCCGGAGGCTGTCGCCATCTATCACTTCGACAACCTCTCGGCCAAGCTGAACATGATCAAAACCCACATCGCTTCCGACGCCGAGGAAGGGGACTTCACGGATTGGGAGCGGAACATGGAGCGTCGCTTCTTCAAGGGAACTCTCGTGGACGCGTGAACCTCGCCGACGATATCCGTGGCGTGCTTAGGCCCCGGCTTTATAATCACGCCATCTCGAGAGGCTTTGGAGGTTCACGATGATGCGCACAGCGTACTGCGGCCGCTTGACTGCAGCGAACGTCGGAGAGTCGGTTCGGTTGGCTGGGTGGGTCAACCGTCGACGGGATCTCGGGAAGATCACGTTCGTCGACCTTCGCGACCGCACCGGCCTCGTCCAACTCCTCTTTGGAAGCGACGACGCAAGCCTCCGAGATGCGCACTCCCTCAATCGTGAGGATGTGATCGCCGTTCACGGAACGGTGGCGAGACGGTCAGGGTCGAACATCAACCCCGAGATGCTGACCGGAGAGATCGAGGTCCACGTCGACGAGCTTGAGATCCTCAACCGTTCGAAAACCCCTCCGTTCTTGATCGAGGGAGACGGTTCAGACACCACCGAGGACACACGTCTTCGGTACCGCTACGTCGACCTGCGCCGCGAGCGGGTTCAGAAGGCGCTTGAACTGCGCCATCGAACGTTCCAAGCGACGCGGAGCTTCTTCACAGAGCGTGGGTTCCTTGAGATCGACACGCCGTTCCTGACGAAATCAACGCCGGAGGGCGCGCGCGACTTCCTGGTCCCGAGCCGGATGCACCTCGGCTCCTTCTACGCGCTCCCGCAGTCGCCGCAGCTCTTCAAGCAGCTGTTCATGGTGGGCGGCGTCGACCGCTACTTCCAACTCGTGAAGTGCTTCCGCGACGAGGACCTGCGCGCCGATCGGCAGCCGGAGTTCACCCAGCTCGACCTTGAGATCGCCTTCCCGTCGGGGACGGACGAGATTTACGAGCTGCTCGAGGGCGCCGTGGCCCGCGTGTTTCACGACGTCCTCGGCGTCGAGCTCGGTCGTCCTTTCCCGCGGATCACCCACACGGATGCGATGGCTCGGTTCGGAATCGACAAGCCGGACATGCGGTTTGGCATGGAGATTCAGGATGTCTCGTCCTGCGTCCGCGGCTCTGGCTTCCGGGTCTTCTCGGAGGCCGTCCAGGGCGGAGGGAAAGTGGCCGGCATTCTGGCCAAGGGCTGCTCCGGCTACTCGCGGGCGGCGCTCGACAAGCTGCAGGCGATCGCGGTCGGAGCAGGGGCCAAGGGTCTCGTCTGGCTGAAGATCGACGACGGGGTAACGTCTCCGGTCGCCAAGAACTTGACGGAGCAGGAGCTCCACGACATCGTGTCCGCCTTCGCCGCGGCGTCGGGCGACCTGATCCTTCTCCTCGCGGGGACGGGGATCGAGAAGCCGCTCGGCGAGCTACGGCTCACCATCGCCCGCCAGGAATCGCTGGCCGAAGATGCGTGGAAGTTCCTCTGGGTCACGGACTTCCCGCTCTTCGAGCTCGACGAGGAGGGCCAGCTGGCGAGCGCCCACCACATGTTCACGTCGCCGCACGAGAACGAGGTCGACCGGATGGAGGCAGACCCTCTGCACATCGGCTCGAACGCCTATGACCTCGTCCTGAACGGCATCGAGCTCGGCAGCGGAAGCATCCGAATCCACTCCCGTGCCCTCCAAGAGAGGATCTTCCGGCTCGTCGGGATCTCGGAGGAAGACGCACGACTGCGCTTTGGCTGGTTCCTTGAGGCCCTCGACTACGGCGCGCCGCCGCACGGCGGATTCGCACTTGGGATCGACCGCCTGGTGATGTTGATGGCGCATGAGCAGTCGCTGCGTGACGTCATCGCGTTCCCGAAGACGGCGAACGGCATGTGCCCACTCACCGAGGCCCCGATGCCCGCGGCGCCCAAGCAGCTCGAGGAACTGGGAATCGAGATCACCCGAAACCCATGACGCGCCTCGCCGTCCCGCTCTCCCTTGGACTCCTGACGGCGCTCGCCGTCATCGCGTTCCTCTTCGCGGCGAGCGTGGAGCAACTCACGTTCACGTCAGGCCGCCCGTTCGACGAGACGATCTCAAACCCGACGAAGTACACGCTGGAGCCTGAGCGGCCTCCAGAACCTCTTCACCCGATCGACCTGGCGGTGACCTACGGCGTCCTCATCTTGATGGTCGTGGGGGTCGTGTACTTCTTCCACAAGAATGCCGGCGGAGCAGGGCTCCCAAGGCGCAAGGGGGGGCGGTGGCCGGCTCTCCTGCTCATCGCCGCGGTCGTAGGTGCCGTGTCCGCCGTGCTCATGTTCGGTGTCAACTGGTCCGGAGACAAAGATGCGTCAGACCCGTCGGTGGCGGCGCGCTCGGCATCGGCCGACGACGCGAAGAAGGCGCTCGGGGAGAACCCTACGATCAACGGGCTTATGGGAACCGGGAGTGAGGCGACGGGGCCGGAGGGAGTGCCCGCCGTGGCCTTGATCGGCGGACTTCTCGGCGCCGTCGCTCTCGGCGTCGGCACCTCTGTCGTCGTGTGGCGTCTGCGGCGAAAGCCCTCGGCGGCGGAAGAGGACGTCGCAGACGAGATCCTCGCGCCGGTGCGCACGGCCGTCGCGGAGCTTCGTCTCGGCAGGGATCCGCGCGGCGCCGTCGAGCAGTGCTACCGACGAATGCTCCGCACCCTGGCCGAGCGCTCGAAGGTCGACCCGGACTGTCTCACGCCACGCGAGTTCGTGGCCGCCCTGTCGAGCGTCGGACTCGATGGCGCGGCCGTTGGGGAGTTGTCAACCCTCTTCGAGGAGGTTCACTACGGCCACCGCTCCGAGGAAACGCTGGCCGCCCGCGCCCTGCAGTGCATGACGGCGATCGCAACTTCGTACCCCGCCCCCGAGGCCACCCCATGAGACAGAAGGACAAGAAGATGGAGGGCCCTTTCGTGGTGCTGGAGCTTGCCGTGCTCCTTGCTCTCGTCCTCTTTGCTCTTTGGACTCCCATGCGCCATGGGGCGCGGCTCTGGGAGGCGATCGCCGTTCTTCCCCAGATGGTCCTCTGGTTCGTCCCGATCTTGTTTGCGCTACCTGTCGTCCTTTTTCTCGCCAATCGACTCCGACCCGAACGGGCACCGCGTGCGACGCCCCGCCTCAAGGACGCGTCCGCCAACACGCTCGCGTTCCTTGCTGACGCCGTTCGCGCGTCACGATCGAGCCATCTTGCACGGTCGCGCGTCACGACTCAGCTCCTCCGACTTGCCGTCCGCATTGAGGCGCATCGGTCCGAGCTCCCGGAGGAAGACGCGTGGACGTTGTTCCGCCAGCGTTGTCGAGAGCTGGAGCCCGACCTGGCGCGCTTCCTCGCGCGAGAGGACCTGAGCGCGCTGTCCGGTACAGAGTTCCAGTCCTGGATACGAAGAACCGTCGCGTTTCTTGAGCGTGAGAGCGAGGAGGCGTAGGTCATGATCCCCATTCCCCAAGTGGAGAAGACGGCCCATCGGATCGTGGATGAAGTCTCAAAGGCGGTGATCGGGAAGTACGACGTCCTCACCGAGGTCATGGCGACGATTCTCGCCGGCGGGCACGTTCTGTTTGAGGATAACCCGGGACTCGCCAAGACCCTCATCGCGCGGAGCTTCGCCCACGTTCTCGGAGTGGATTTCCGCCGGATCCAGTTTACGCCCGACCTTCTGCCAAGTGACATCACCGGGTCGTACATCTATGACCGCGCGAAAAACGAGTTCGTCGTCGCACCCGGCCCGATCTTCGCCAACGTGATCCTCGCCGACGAAGTCAACCGGGCGACGCCGAAGACGCAGTCCGCCCTTCTCGAAGCCATGCAGGAGCTTCAGGTCTCCATCACGGGGGAGACGCAGCCGCTTCCGAGGCCGTTCCTCGTCATGGCGACTCAGAACCCGATCGAGTACGAGGGAACGTTCCCGCTACCAGAAGCGCAACTCGACCGGTTCATGGTTCGTCTCAGCGTCGGGTATCCAGAACCGCCGGAGGAGGCCGAGATCCTCCGCCGCCGCGCCGAGCGAAAGGAGGAGGAAGTCGACCTCTCTCGGGTTTCGTCTGCTGAGGAACTGGTCACCATGCAGCGCACGGTCGAGGAGGTCGTGGTCGACGAGGACATCCGGAACTACATCGTTTCCCTCGTCAGTCGCACGCGCAAACACACGAGCATCTATGTCGGAGCGAGCCCCCGGGGGTCCCTGGCACTGTTCAAGCTGTCCCGGGCTTGGGCCGCGCTTCACGGTCGCGACTATGTCCTCCCCGACGACGTCAAGCAGTTCGTCGTGCCGGCGCTCGCCCACCGCTTGATCCTGCGACCCGAGTTCTGGAGCCGTCAGGCATCGACGAGCGACGTCGTGCAAGGGATCGTCCAGTCCACACCGGTCCCGAAGATCTCGTAAAACGATGTCCGATCCTCGCTATCCGGTCGCCGCGTGCCTCGGTGTCGGAATCGTCATTGCAGCTCTCGCGATGCGCAGCGCCGGGCTCTTCATGGCCGCGATCCCCATTCTTGCCTACGCTACAGCACTCCTCGCAGCGCGATTGCGTCTTCCTTATCCGGAGTTGGAGGTCACGCGGACTCCGTCCGCGCATCGGGTGTGCTCGGGCGACGACGTCCGGTACACGGTCACGGTGACCAACTGCGGAGAGGCCCTGCCGCTCATTGGGGTTCTTGACGCGACTCTCGACGACGCGCCCATCCACGACGGGGAACCTTCCTACCTCGGTCCAATCGCTCGAGACGAGGAGGTTCGCCTCTCGTACACACTCCAGCCGGGGAGAGGATTCCACCTTCAGGACCACGTGTCCGTGGCGTCCTGGACTCGGAGCGGGCTCGGCTTCCAAGAGCACGCGCTCGTCTGCTCGACGTACATCTCCGCGATGCCGGAGATCGACAAGCTCCCTCCCGTGAACATCACGCCTCGCCGTACCCACGCGTTCGCCGGATCGATCATGGCCCGCGCGGCGGGACCGGGGGTCGACTTCTTCGGATGCCGTGCCTACGTCTCCGGCGACGATGTCCGAAGGATCAACTGGCGCGCCTTGGCGCGCTCGGACCGTTTGATCATCAACGAGTACGAGCAGGAGAGAATGGCTGACGTCACCGTCGTCCTCGATGTTCGCGCACAGGCTCATGTGGAGATTGCAGGTCGCGGAACGTTCGAGCCGGCATGCCGCGCCGCGGCCAGCCTCGCCGATCACATGATCCGCCGAGGGAACCGCGTGGGATTCCTCCTCTACGGGCAATCCATCGATTGGATCCAGCCCGCGGGGGGACGCTTTCACCTCGAGCGCATCCTGGCGTCCATCGTTCGCGCGAAGCCGGTCAGAAGCTTCGCCTTCGAGGATCTCGCGAACATCCCGATGTCTATCTTTCCGTCCGGGTCGCAGCTGATCCTCCTTTCCTCCTTGCCCCGCGATGAGGATTACGACGTTCCGATCCGACTCGTCGCGCGCGGCTACTCCGTGCTCGTCATCCACGTCAACAGCGAGAAACTGCAAGCGTCGGCCGAGCCACCCGACGCCGCTCTGGCCCTCTCGCTCCGCATCCGCGCGCTGCGACGCGACATGGTCGTCCGCCAGATGCGCCGCGGCGGCGTGCGCGTGCTTTCGTGGGACGCGGAGGAGCCCCTCTCCGTCGCCCTTCACCGAGCGCGTCTAGAACGAGGCGCCGGAAGGAGGCGCTCGTGAGCCTGACCGTGGTGATCCTCGCGGCGCTGTCGGCCGGCCTCGCCGTCGCGGGTGCCGCCCGGGTCTTCCCGTGGACGTTCTCTCTCCCGGCAGGTCTCATCGCGGGGCTATGGGTCGCTCTCGCCGTCTGGCGCCCGTCGAGCCGTCTTCACGTCCTTCCGATGCTGTTTTGCGTCGGGACGTGCGCCGCCCTCGCCGCCGCGGGAGACGGAGCCCACCTGTTCGGCCTCGTCAGCCTCCCCTTGGCTCTCTTCGCTTGGGACGCCAGCCTCACCCGACGGGTGATGACACGCTTCACCGCGAGTGTGCCACGCCCCGTCGTCCTTCGCTATGCGATCGCCGTCGCAGGAATCAGCGCGGCAGCCACCGCCGCGGCTGTGGGCGCCAACCTCCTCCCTCTGCACCTGACGTTTCCGGTCTCCCTCGGTCTCGCGATCCTTCTTCTCGGCCTCGCGATCGGTGTGCTGTGGATCGCACGGCGCTCCCCGGCCGTCCCTCCCAATGAGAAGGGCAAAAAAGAAGGAGGGGACGCCCCCGAGGACGCGTCCCCTCTCTGACGAATTCGTAGACGGTCTAGCTCCTAGGGCAGGCTAAGCACGCCGCAGACGCTGCTCACGAAGCGCACGCCGCTCGCGTACCCACTCATTTCGCCGTCGAATCGGGAGATCGTCGTCGCGTATCCTGGGTAGAGGCGGTACGAGAAGACGAGTTCCGCGCCGGGATCGAACGCGCTTCCCCAAAGGACTTCCAGTTTTCGCGCCTCAGCGTTGATGTTCGTCATCGCCCCGGCCGTGTCGACCAGTTCGACCTGCCATCCCTGCTGCAGCGTCTCCACGAATCCAAGAGCCGACGAGGGCTCCACCACACGGAGGCTGATGACCACGAGAATCGATCCGTCAGCCTGCGCGATGACGTCTCTCACGGCGAAGGACGGCGCGACGCCCACCAGAATCCCCTTGCGGCAGGTCTCCCGGCGACCGGTGTCGTCGGCGATGGTCAGCTGCACTTCGTAGTAGCCCGCGGCCAGGTAGGAGTTTGCCGTCACGGGGTCTCGCGTCTCGACGTCTGCAACGCCGTCCCCGTTCCAGTCCCATCGATACGTGTACGTTCCGCCGGTTAAACACGGCTCGCACACGGCGAAGCTCACGCCCTCCCCCACCCCGGGGTTGTAGGTGGACGGTGTGAAGTCGGCCTTCCAGGCGGCCGCTGCCATCCACGGAACCGCGACAGCGATCACCGCCGCGACAATCCCTACGCGTCGTACGTTCTTCATGGCCCCCTCCCTCTTCATCACGCCCGGCGGCGACGACCCACTCCCTTAGGGGAGCGGGTCGTGCACCGAGCTTCCCGTCAGCCAGTAGGCAATCAGGTCCTGAATCATGACCAGATCGATCTTGCCGTTGTTCGTGTGCGGAACCGCCGCCCCGGACAGCCAGAGAGACACGGCGTACTGGATCTGGTCGAAGGTGATCAGCTCTCTCAGACACAGGTCGATGGCCGACGTCTCAACGTTCCAACGGGAAACCACGACGGGAATGGGTAGGTACTTCGTGAGCACGACCCGATCCTCGCCGGTGATCGTCTGCAGGAGTCGCGGCGACGAGCTTCCCACAGAACCCCGAATTGCCGCTGGCTCGCTTTCCGCCTTCGGCGAACTTGCTGGAGCCGTCAGGGTGTACCGGATCTCCCTTTGGGAGTCCGGTCCCGTGCCCGTGAACTTCTCAACGAACAGCCACTCCACAGTGGTGCCGTTCTGACGAAGCGTCGCACCGTCGGTCTCCACGGAGCGGAACGCCCAGCCCGCCGGCAGCGTCTCGCTCACGGCAAGCCCATTCAGCGTGGTGTTCGCGCGAAGCGCCAGCGTGACCGTGACCGTGGCTCCCTGGACCGTCCGATCTTCGGGCAGGCACGTCTCGATCGTCCGCGCCGCCGTTACACTCGACACGGCCGTCACGGTCCGCTCGAGCGTCGCCCGGCTGCCCATATCGTCCGTGACGTAGAGCGTAATGTCGTAGTCCTCGGGTTCGGCGAACGTAAAGGACACGTCCGGCGCGTCCGTCGTGACGTCCACAACCCCATCCGACTCGAAATCCCACTCGTAGCGCACGACCCGTCCATCCAGGTCGTACGACGCGCTCGCGTCAAGGGTGACCTCGACGCCCACGCGCGGCTGGGCAACCGCGGCCATGGACTCCGCCTCGAGAACAGCGAAGCTCGCCGTCGGAGGCGCATTGCCGATCACCATCTCGTGCTCGTACGGCCTCGACGCAAGCCCTCGATCATCCACGACGACGAGCGTCACCGTGTACGTGCCGTTCTCGTCGAAACGGTGGACGGGATCCTTCACATCCGCCGTCGTGCCGTCTCCGAACTGCCACGTCCACGTGGCCACCGTTTCGTCGCCGTCGATGTCGCGCGATGCGTCGTGGAACTGAACTGCGTCGGCCGTGGTCGGCGCCGCCGGCTCAAACTCGAAACCCGCCTCCGGCGCGCGGTTCGGCATCACAACGTTCAGCGAGTCCGCCGCGATGTCCAGCTTCTGCTCCACCCCGCGAAAGTCCCTGTAGGTCGCCATCGAGCCGTCGTCCGTCAGGAGAACGCCGCTCTCCGTCGCCCGAAGCTTCATGTCGATCTGCAGAATCTGACCGAGCTCAACTTGCTCGAAGGCCCAACGGACGGTGGTGCTGCCGTCCATCTCAACCCGCACCTGGCTTGCGGCCGGCGCGGATCTCAACCACTCGAGTCCGGCGGGAATGCGTTTCTCCACAACCACGTCGGACGCCGCGATCTTCACAAACGCGTGCTCGATGGCCGATTCCAGCGCTGCGTCCGACGGACGGGCCGCAAACGCCCCTCCCGACGTCGCCGCAAGCTCCTCCAGAAGCGCCCGGTTGATCAGCGTGCCGATCCCGACACACGTGACTTGGATCCCGGTCTCCACCGCGATCTTGCCCTCCGTCTTCGCGTCGGATCCGACATTCGACTGCCCATCCGAGAAAAGGACAATAAGCATCGTCGCGTCCGGGCGAGCTGTTTGCGAGAGTTCCCGGCGCGCCAGCTGAAGCGCCGTGCCGAGCGCCGACTTGTCGCCGCCTGTGAGGCCTCCGATAGCCGACTTGATCTCTGCCTTGCTCTTGGAGAGCGGCAAGGCCACGCGCGCCGTCCCTGCGTACGGAAGGACGCCGATGCGATCGTTCGAACCCATACGATCGACGAAGTCAAGGGCGAAGAGCTTCGCCTCCGCCAGCTCAGCCGTGGCCGATGTATCGATGACCAACATACAGTCTACAGGGAAGCGTTCCCCGGTTGCGCCGATGCCCTGAAGCACGAGCGAGACGTTCGTCGTCTCCGGCGCTTGCCCCATTCCTGCTACGAAGATCTGAGACGGATCGACCGTCTGAAGGATTTGGATTGTCCCCTCACCCAGTGCCACTCCCGAACCGGCAACTAGGCCCACGAAGAGAAGGAACACGGCGAGGGGAAGCCCCCTCGCCGTGTTGGTGGTCGTTCTCATGACGCGTCATCTCCCTCGACGGAGCACTCGGTGTGCGGCGGCGCTAGCCGTCGCACACCGAGGCATCCGGATCGCACGGGCCGTCGGGGATCACGGGGAGCGGGTCGCAGATGTTTGTCCCCGTGAGCCAGTAGGCGATGATCTCCTTCAGCATGTGGTACCCGACGGTCTCACCGCACGTCCACGGAACGACCTCGTCCTCCAGCCAGAAGGCAATCGCCCGCTGAACTTGCTGGAACGAGATCTTGTCCGACAGCGTGATGTCCAGGCGATCGTGGTCCACATCCCAGCGGGAAATCGCCACCAGGACGGACAGGCAGTCGCTGACGTCGACGCCGCTGTCGCCGGTCACCGGTGTGTCCATGCACGGCAGAGCTGAGTCCACCACGCCGTAGAGATCGTTGCTGCTCGCGTAGCACGGATCGCTCGCGGCCATCTCGATCATCTCGGTCTGCGGAACCTCGACTTGGTAGATGACGGTCTTCGTCACCCCGGCCGGCAGCTTTGTCGGCCACACCCACTCGTTGCGGGAGCGCTTGTAGGTGAGTCCGTCATTCTCGATCGGAATGACCTTCCACCCCGTCGGCAGCTCTTCCTTGAGCCCAACGCCGTAGAGGTCCTGGTCGGCCCAGACCTCGACCTTCACGGTGAAGGTGCTTCCCGCCTTGTCGCCGCCCGGTCCGTAGTAGTTGAGCAGGACGTTGTTGCACGGCACCGGCGTTGCGATCGTGCGAACGGCCGAGATGCGGGCCGGCGGCACGAGCGGCAGGGGCAGGTCGACCGGCGTGCACGTATACGCGTACGCCGACAGCTCCTTCATCTGCTCGAGGCTGATCGTCGAACCCTGCGTCCACGGCACAACCTCGTCATTCTGCCACATCTCGAGCGCCCTCTTCAGCTGCTGAGGGTCAATCTTCTGCGACAGTCGGAGGTCGATCGTGTCCTCCGTGTCGAGACCGACACGAGGAACGAGATGGGCGATCGCTTCCTTCAGAGGCAGGGCCGTAGAGACCTCAATCTTTGCGTCCCCTTCGACCGGAAGCTCCATAAACGGTGTCATCGCCTGGAACGTCCCCGTCAGCGTGAAGCACACGGGCAGCGTTGTCGCGATCAACTGGTCGCTCGACGGTACCGAGAGCTCATACGAGATGATCTTGGTCGAGCCCGCTCGGATTTGGTCGACGAACACCCACTGCACCGACGCGCGCTTGAACGCGGCACCGGCGTTCTCGAGCGGCTTGATCTTCCAGCCTACCGGGAGGTTCTCCTGGAGACCGACGCCGGCCACATCCATCTGCGGCTCGATCCGAACGACAACCAGGAACGTACTCCCAGGCAGCGCCGCCGAGGTGGAAATCGTCCGGGTAACCTTCACCGCGAGATCCCCAATCGACACGGAGAGCGTCGATCGAGCCGTCGCCCCCTCATTGTCCGTCGCGCGAACGGTCACGCTCTTCGCACCGCTCGTCGCGTACGTATAGGTGACCGTAGGCTCCGTGGTCGTCGAGTCGAACAGGCCGTCGCCATTGAAATCCCATTCGTACTTGGCGATCTGACCGTCCGGGTCGAACGACGAGGATGCGTCGAACGTCACCGGTTGGTTGATGCGCGGATTCGACGGAGAGACCGTGAACCCGACCTGCGGAGGCTCATTCGGCGTGCCCGCCACGATGATCGGGTCGAGCAGGTTCAGTGTGACTTCGGTGGGGCTGGCAAGGCTCCCGGACAAGAACACAACCCGGGTGATGCCGGCTGAGAACTGTGGGAACAGCGTGACCGAGAACTCCGTGCCGAGCGGCCCCAACACCATGCCGTCTCCGCGACCCTGGTCCCACGTCCACGAAATGCTGCCCGTGGGCGGCGTGAGCTGCCACGTGTCGCGGAAGTCGCCTGCGTCGTCCTTGACGAGGAAGCTGGCCCCGGCCGGAACCCCGGACAGCGTCATCGTCGTCGAGCCCGCTGTGCCGGTCGCAGCGCCCAGGATCACAAACAGCGAGAGGACTCCCCCCGCCGTATCCCGGTACAGGAACACCACGGCGGTGTTGGGCTTCTCAAGCCCCGTCGCTGACTGCATGTTCGTCATCTTGTAGAACGCGACCGCACCCGCCGCATTGGCCAGCGGTTCGATCTGCACTTGCGTTTCCCCTTGACTGACAGTGTAGAAGCCGTCTCCCTGTGCCAAACCCGTCGTCGGAAGTAGGAGAACGACCACCGCCAGAAGGAGGAAAAGGCCAAGAATACTGACCTTTCTCACCTTCATTGCTACCTCCTTTGTCGGCGTATTCATCTTCTCTTCGTGTTCAAAGCAGGAATGCAACATCACTCTAGCAGATCCTCCCCCGGGGAGTCTGTAACACCGATTACGCTTCAATCCGCCTCCTTCCCGGTTTCCATCTTCATTACAGTGCCACAGTGACCTGGTAGAGGGCTGCATCAATCGCATCCTTCGCGGCTTCCACGGGGTCCGCGGTGAGGAGCGAGAACAGCGGACGGTCCTCGCACGTCACCGACGTGGTGAATTCGACGTCCCCTCTTGGGCTGAAGACAGACACGAACATCCCCACCGTAGCGACCTTGTCGATTCCGAACAGGAGGCCCAGGGGCGAGATGAGGATCTGCAGTGTGGTGTCGAGAAACGCCGTCGCTCCCAGGAGGACGAGGGAACGTTCGGGTCGGTACGAGATCTGGCTTTGCCACTGAACGATCCGAAGAATGACGACGTGGTCCGCATTCAGAGCCTCGGCGAGGCGCTGCATTCCTTCGACCGTCATGCTGTTGCCGACGTACGACCCTGTCAGCCGTTGAGCGAGCATCAAATCCCCCTGGGTGTTGACGTCGCACCCGGCCACGACCGAGCAGCGCTGACTGGCGTAGTTCCTGAGGATCTCCAAATCCGCTGTCGGCACAGCCGCCGCAGCCTGCAAGAACACGGCGACCTTCGGCCGAGCGGAGCATCCCAGAGCAACCGCCGCGACAATCACGACGGCGACAACCCACCTCGCGGTATGGCGCGTTCGATCGGACATTCTCACTCCCCACCACCCATTGTGAAGCCTCGTAGCGTATGAAGGGAGTCTAGCTCTGCGAGAAACCGCGAAGAAGGAACGGTGTCGAAGCGCTTGTCCGACTTTGTCTACGGGGTCCGGGACAGATGTCCGGGCGACGGGCTCCGAATGCCGAGGTTCGCTTAGATCTCCAATTCCTTCGGGCCCTGCGCCGCATGGGGATGTACGGGACCCGCATAGATCTTGAGCTTGCGGAGCATCTGGCGGCCGAGGATCGACTTCGGAAGCATCCTGCGCACGGCCTCCCGGATGGGGAGCTCGGGGTGACGACCGATCAGCCGGCGATAGGACATCGACTTCAACCCGCCCATGTACCCTGAATGCCGCTGGTACAGCTTGTCATCCCACTTTTGGCCGGTGAGTTCAATCCGGTCGGCGTTGATCACGACAACGTAGTCCCCGGTGTCGACGTGGGGCGTGTAGATCGGCTTGTGCTTCCCTTGAAGGATGACGGCGATCTCCGAGGCAAGCCGACCGAGTCGCTTCCCGTCGGCGTTGACGACGTACCACTCACGATCCCACGTCTTCCCCATCTCTTCGTTCTTCGCCAGAAACGTCCGTTGCCGTTGCATGTTGGAACTCCTCCAAGGTCTGCGGTTCGAGGGTGGATTATAACTCTAGGAGTCGAGCCTTTCAAAGCGTCGTTCCGATCGTCTCTTCCGGTCGTGGACCGTACGAGATGATTCCCACCCGAATCCCGAGCTTCTTCTCGATCAGCCCCACGTAGTTCGCCGCCGCCTTGGGAAGCGCCGCGACCGATACGGGGCTCCCAAGCGGCTCCCGCCAGCCACGCACAGTCTCGTACACCGGCTCGCAGCGTGCGAGTCGTTCCCCCGAGAGCGGATACCGCTCCACGCTCTGCCCGCCGATGCGATACGCCGTGCAGACGCGGATCTCATCCAACTCGTTCAAGACGTCGAGCTTCGTCAGGGCGATCTCGGTGATTCCGTTCAACGTCGCCGCGTAGCGCAGTGCCACGAGGTCAAGCCACCCGCACCGTCTCGGTCGGCCGGTTGTCGTGCCGTACTCTCCGCCACGCTCCCGAAGGCCCGCCCCAACCTGGTTCTCCAGTTCCGTAGGGAACGGACCCTCGCCCACCCTTGTCAAGTAGGCCTTCGCGACTCCCACGCGGCGGTCGATCGGCGGAAGCGCGATGCCGAGGGACGGTCCGATCCCGCCGTACGTGGTCGACGACGATGTCACGTACGGGTAGGTTCCGAAGTCAACGTCGAGAAGTGTCCCCTGCGCCCCCTCGAAGAGAACCTGCTTCCCCTTCCGCAGGGCTTCGTCCACGACGGGCGACACGTCGCAGATCCTGTCGCGAAGCTCTTTTCCAGCGACCAGCAGAGCCTCGACCAGCGCATCGGCGGAGTACGCCTGTATCTCTTCGCTCGTCGGCCACTCGCGCTTGAGGAGGTCAAGGCGCCATGCAATCCGGTGACGCAGGGACTCCGGCACAAGGAGGTCTCCGGCGCGCACGCCGACGTGGGCGACCTTATCGCGATAGGCTGGAGCGATCCCGCGCCGCGTCGTCCCGAACCGGGCTCCGCTTCCCTCCAACTCCTCGAGAGTCCGGTGATACGGAAGGATGAGGTGCGCGTTCTCGGCAAGAAGGACCCGCGGCCTCTCGCCGACATGGTCGGCCACGGCACGGATCTCCTTCGAGAGGAGCTCGATGTCGACCACCATTCCTGCCGCGAGAACGGAGGTCACGCCGGGGTAGAACGCGCCCGCCGGGATCAGATGGGTGCCGAACTTGATTCCGCGATCGATGAGCGTGTGGCCGGCGTTGGGCCCGCCGTTGAAGCGAACGACCATGTCCGCCTCGCTCGCCAACAGGTGCGTGATCTTTCCCTTGCCCTCATCGCCCCACTGCAGTCCCAGAACCGCCGTCGACATTTCGCCCTCCTACGCGTCTCGCACCCGGGTCAATCCGATCGCGACGTGGTGTCCCTCATCCAGATCAACCGCCTGGCTGTACTCGTGCTTCCCTTTCAGGTCGTGCTTTACGCTCACGGCGAGGACCTCGGCCGCGATGTCCTCTTCATGGTCCGCGAGGATCGCACCGAGCGCGGCGTCCGCCTCGTACGCTAGGCAAATGCGGTCTGTGACGTCGAACCCCGCGTCCTTGCGCGCCACCTGGATGCGATGGACAACCTCGCGGAACAACCCCTGCCGACGCAAGTCGTCGTCGATCCGAGTGTCCAGAAGGAGGCGGTCCGACCCCGCCTCCACCTGTACATACCCCTCGGACAGGGTCGCCGTATACGTCACGTCTTCGGGGCAGATCTCCACGGTCTCGCCGCCGAGCGTGATCGAGACCGGTCCCTTCGCTAGGGCATCTCGGAGCGCCGCTGCGCTCTGCCCTTTGATCCACGCTGCAGCCTTTGGCCCCGACGCTCCCAGTCTCGGTCCGATCGATCGGAAGTTCGGCGCCGCGGCCTCCGTCAGGTAGGTCCCGAGATCCTTTACGACGTCGACCCGCCGCACGTTCAGCTCCCGCTCGATCAGCTCCTGGACTTCGGCGCGCAGCGCGACGTCGCCCGGCGATGCAATCACGACGTGGGCAAGGGGCTGTCGAACCTTGACCTGAGCCTGATTCCGTGCCTGGTGACCCAACGCCGCGATCGAGCGGGCCAGCTGCATCTCGCTCTCGAGTGCGGAATCGACGACGTCCTCGTCGACCGTGGGGTACGCACACAGATGGATGCTCTCGGGGTCACCGTCCGACCGAAGCGGCTGGTAGATGGCGTCGGCCAAGAACGGGACGAACGGAGCGAGAAGCCTCGACAGGACGAGGAGCGCTTCCCGCAGCGTCCCGTACGCCGCCGCCTTGTCCTCCCCCATCCCTCCGCGCCAGAACCGCCGTCGTGACAGACGAACGTACCAGTTCGAGAGGTCATCGACGAACGACTCGAGGGCCGCCGCCGCGGAGACCACGTCGTACGCGTCGAGCGCCTTGACCACGTCTCGGGTCGCCGTCCCTAAGCGCGACCGAATCCAGCGATCGAGGACGGAGAACGAGGTCTCTGTCGCCGGGTGCACGCCAGGGTCGTAGCCGTCGATCGTCGCGTAGAGCGCGAAGAAGTCGTACGTGTTCCGCACCGTGTCGAGGAACTTGTAGAGCGGCTCCTGAACCGCCGTCTCGCTGATCCGCTTCGACTTCCACGGAGCGCTCGAAGAGAAGAGGTACCAGCGGATGCAGTCGGCGCCGAACCGGTCGATGTAGGTCCACGGGTCGAGGACGTTGCCCTTGCTCTTGGACATCTTGAGGCCCTCCTCGTCGAGGCCGAGCCCCGTGGCGATGCAGTTTCGATACGGTGCCTCCCCGTGCAGGATCGTCGCCGTCGCGAGCAGGGTGTAAAACCAGCCGCGGGTCTGCTCCATCGCCTCGCAGATGAAGTCGGCGGGGAAGTTGTCGCGAAACCGGTCCTCGTTCTCGAACGGGTAGTGCCACTGCGCGGTGTGCATGCTCCCGGAGTCGAACCACGTGTCGATGACGTAGCGAACACGTCGCGCCACGCCGCCGCACGCGTCGCAGCGCAGCGTGATCGCGTCGACGTAGGGACGATGCAGCTCGACGGTCCGCGCCCGCTCCGGGTCGGTGGCCCGCGCGACCAGATCGGCGCGGCTCTTCACGGCCGACACGGTTCCGCACTCGTCGCAGACCCACAAGTTGAGAGGCGTCCCCCAGTACCGGTCGCGGGAGAGCGCCCAATCCTTCAGGTTCTCGAGAAAGTCGCCCAGCCGGCCCTCGCCCACGTGCGGCGGATACCAGGAGATGTTTTCGTTTTCCTCGATCATCCGATCCCTGAAGTCGGTCGTGCGGATGTACCACGAGTCCATGGCATAGTAGAGGAGCGGCGTGTCGCATCGCCAGCAGAACGGGTAGTCGTGCTCATAGGGCATGCTCCGGTAGAGGAGCCCCCGTTTCTTCAGGTCGGCCATCACGACGGGATCCGCGTCCTTGACGAACGTGCCGACGCAGAGCGGGAACTCCTCGGTGAAACGTCCGCTGAGGTCCACGGGCTGCACGAACGGAAGCCCTGCTTCCTGACCGAGTCGGTAGTCGTCCTCTCCGAACGCGCACGCAACGTGGACGATTCCCGTGCCGTCGTCCATGTTCACGAACCCGGCGGCGTAGACCTGATGGGCCGCAGGATCGCTCGTCAGCCTGTACGGCGGCTCGTACCGCACCCCGAGGAGGTCGCGCCCCGAGATCTCGCGCACGACACGGGCGTCGCCGACAAGCGCCCGTCCCACGAGGGCCTTCGCCAGGACCAGCCGTTCGCCGTCCTGTTCGACTTCGACGTACGATTCGTCCGCGGCGATCGCGAGCGCAACGTTCGCGGGCAGCGTCCACGGCGTTGTCGTCCACGTGAGGAGGGAGGTCCGCACGGCGCCGTCCAGCTTGTAGGCCGAAGCCGCGTCCGAGACGATCGGCATGCGCAGGAACACGGACGGATCTTCAACGGCCTTGTACCCCTGAGCGACCTCGTGCGACGACAGCCCCGTGCCACACCGCGGGCAGTACGGGAGCGTCTTATGCCCTTGGTAGAGCAGTCCGCGCTCGAACATCGTCGCGAGCTCCCACCAGACCGACTCGATGTAGTCGTTCGTGTAGGTGACGTACGCGTTCTCGAGGTCGATCCAGAACCCCATTCGCCGGATGAGCCGCTCCCATTCGGCCTTGTATCGCCACACCGACTCCTTGCACTTCTGGACGAATCGCTCGACTCCGTAGCTCTCGATCTCGGGTTTGCTGTTGACGCCGATCTCTTTCTCGACCTCGAGCTCGACCGGGAGCCCGTGGGTGTCCCATCCCCCTTTGCGCACGACGTAATGCCCCTGCATCGTTTTGTAGCGGGGAAAGAGGTCCTTGTAGACGCGGGGCATAAGGTGTCCGAAGTGCGGGCGTCCGTTCGCTGTGGGCGGACCCTCGTAGAACACGTACCGCGGTCCGCTCTCGGTTCTGCGAAGCGATTCGCCAAACGCGTCTGTCTGCTCCCAACGTTCGAGAACCGCGAGTTCGCGGGCGATTGGATCCTTCTCCAGCTTCTCGTACCGCTTCATGTCTCTCCTTGCTCCAAAACCAGCAACATCCATCTCAAGCCACGTACACCCGAAAGCGACGAAGAACGAACCGAAGGGCGCCCCTTAGCGGGGCACAGGAATGTAGATCAGAAGAGGCATGTTGCGTTCTCGTTTCCGCACCATGGCGCGATCACGGCGCATCATACGCTGCTCCCCGATGCGGAGTCAACAACACTTGTCCTGGACGAACGACCGCTCACGTCGAGCCTCCGGTCTTGCCGAGCTGGGGGACACGCGCGTCTGCGGGAGACCGGATGAGTGTCGAACTGTCGCCGCCCAGGCGCCGTTGTACCACCCTCCCACACTGACCATGCTCGATTTATGGACAACCGGGTCGTTCGCTGCGCCTGCGGGGGTCTCGCCCTTGCGCTCTTTGTCATTATCTTCACAGGGTGCACGGGTCGGGAAGGGCCGATCGCCGTGCTGACGGCGGCGGTCGTCACCGGCGCCGCGCCGCTTGACATCGCCTTCGACCTGTCGTACTCCGTTTGCGACGAGACCGCCTCGCCAACGTACGAGCTCGACTTCGGCGACGGCTCGGAGTCAGCGATGGGCTCCGACCTCGGGGTGATTGTGCACCACACGTACAGCGCCGGAACCTACGACGCGGTGCTGATCCTGACGGATGATCGAGGCCGGCAGGACTCGGACACCCTGATGATTACGGCAGACGAGAGTGGACCTCCCGTCGGAACGTCGGTGGGGAACACGGCACCGGACTTCACTGCTCACACAACGAACGGCGGGTCACTGACCCTCTACGACCACCGCGGAGAGGTCCTTCTCCTCGACTTCTGGGGGGCGTGGTGCACGCCGTGCCGGAAGAGCATGCCGCACCTGGACGACCTCGTCCGCGACTACGCCGACGACGGAGTCGTGGCCATCGTCGTCAGCACGGACGCCGCGGAGCAGACGGCGATCGATTTTCTCGAAGACGGCGGGTACGACGCATTCCTCTCCGTCTGGGAGCCCGGCGGTAAGAGCGGAAGCCCGCTTACCGAGTTGTACGGTCTCGACGGCACGGACGTCGGCATCCCGCGCACCTTCGTGATCGACCGCCAGGGGGTCATCCGCTACGTCGGTCACCCGCTCGACTTGACCGCCGAGATGCTCGAGGCCCTCCTCTAGCTCAGCGCCCGGCGCCTTCCTTCTCCCGGCGGATGCCGTCGAGCGCCTCGCGATCAACGCTCGTGGGATACTCGCCCGAGAAGCAGGCGTCACAGCATGACACCTCTCCGTAGAGGGACCGAAGCGCGGAGAGCTCCTGGTAGATGACCGCATCGGCTCCGATCATGCGGCAGACATCGTCGACGGTTCGGTTCGCCGCAATGATCTCCCCCGTCGTGGACATGTCGATCCCGTAGACGCACGGCGAGACCACCGGCGGAGCGGCGCTGATCACGTAGACCTCGCGAGCTCCGGCGCCGCGGAGCAGCTCAACCAGGCGACGCGACGTCGTCCCCCGGACGATCGAGTCGTCGACGACGGCCACCCGTCGCCCCTCGAGGACCCCGCGGATCGGGTTCAGCTTCAGCCCGACCATCCGGCGGCGCTCTTCGTCGGTTGGCAGGATGAAGCTTCGTCCGATGTGGTGGTTCTTCGCCAGGCCGCGACGGAAGGGAATCCCAAGCGCCTGCGCCATGCTCGAGGCGAACAGGAACCCCGATGCCGGAACGTCAATAACCACGTCAGGACGAAGCCCCGTGCGGCGGACGACATCGGCGAGCGCACGGCCCATATGCTCTCGCTCGGCCGCGACGACCCTCCCTTGTAGGACCGAATCCTCGCGAGCGAAGTAGATGTACTCGAACACGCAGAACGCCGGTTTCTCCCGCGGGCCCTGGTGCCGATGCACGGTCCCGGCAGCGTCGATGAAGACGGCCTCGCCTGCGCCGATGTCCCCCTCGAGCCGGAACCCGAGGTAGTCGAGGCATGTCGTCTCCGACGCGATCGCGTACTCCGGTCCCTTCGGAGTTTGCCTCACTCCGAGAACCATCGGCCGGATCCCGTGCGGGTCGGAGAACGCGAGCAGGCCACGTCCCGCGATGAGGCAGATGACCGCGTAAGCACCGTGGATCGCCCGCCGCGTAGCATCGACGCACGAGAAGAGGTCGTCGACCGTCAAAACCCGGAGATCTCGCTGCTCCAGCGCCGCAGCGAACGTGTACAGGATCAGAGCAACGTCGTTCGACGTGTCCACGAGGCGGTGGTGCTCGGTGTAGAGATTCTCGCGCACCTCGGCGAAGTTAACGACGTTGCCGTTGTGGACCATGGCGAGCCCGTAGGGGTAGTTGACGTGCACGGGCTGGGCGTCCTCGACGTCGGTCGACCCCATCGTCGCGTACCGGACGTGGCCGAGGCCCCACGTGCCCCGCAGCCGCTCTTGATGGCGATCTTCGAACACGCGGCTCACGAGCCCCCGGCCGATCTTCACGTGGAACGAGCCGTCGAACGTGATCGCTCCGGCGGCGTCCTGGCCTCGATGTTGCAGGGTCGTCAGGCCAAAGATCAGGTCGGCGGCCACCTCCGAGCGTCCCCAGATCCCTAGGATCCCGCACACGGTGCCCTCCCTCCGGTCGACGTGTCACCCGATCGGCTTTCCAACCACCTTCGGAGCGTTCGGCTGTAGAGGTCATGCTCGACGTTCAAGCCGCGGCGTTTCACCTCGTCGAGCGTCGCCGCGCCTTGCAGCGACACAGTCTCCTGCGCCAACACGCGCCCCGTGTCGACTCCTTCGTCCACCAGGTGGACGGTAATCGTCGTCTCGGGCAGTCCGCGCTCGAACGCCCATCCATAGCCATCCATGCCCTGATACGCGGCCGTGTCTGCAGGGTGGATGTTGACGATTCTGTCCCGGAACCGGCGGACCACCGCGGGGGACAGGACGCGCATGAAACCCGCGAGGACAAGGGCGTCGACGTGCCACGGCTCGAGCGCCTCGAGAAGCCGCTGTCCGTACGCATCGGCCCCCAGGCCACACGAGGGCACAACGCACGTCGGGACTCCGGCGCGGCGTGCGATCTTGAGGCCTCCGGCCGATGGGCGATTCGACACAACCACAACGACGTCACAGACATCGGAGAGGCACCCGCTGCAAACCTCGGCGAGAATGCGCCCGAGGTTCGAGCCCCGACCCGAGATCAAGACCGCAACGCGCCGCACCTAGCGCCTCCGCCCGATGTCCCGCCTTGCATGCATTCCGGCAAAGCGGATCCGATCGACGTTCCGGTAGGCCCGGTCGACGGCCTCGTCTAGGCTGTCGGCACGGGCGACCACGTGGAGCACGCGCCCGCCGTTGGTCAGGAGGCGACTGCCGTCGCGTCGGGTCGCTCCGTGGAAGACCAGCACGTCCGGGTCCACGGCCTCGATGCCCACGATGTCGTGGCCCGTCGTGAACGCTCCCGGGTAGCCCCCCGACGCCAGCACCACGTCCACGGCGAACCCGCTCCCCGCCGAAAGCCCCACCCCATCCAACGTTCCCTCGCAGCACGCGCACATTGCATCGAGCAAGTCCCCGCGGAGGAGCGGCAGCACGGCCTCCGCTTCCGGGTCGCCGAGCCGCGCGTTGTACTCCAGAACCTTCGGCCCTTCGTTCGTGACCATCAGCCCAAGGTAGAGGAATCCGCAGTAGGCGATCCCCTCCGACCGGAGTCCGGCGAGGGTCGGCTCGAGGACCGTCCGCCGGACGACGCCGAGAGCTTCGGTGCCGAGCGCCGGAACCGGGGCGAACGCGCCCATTCCGCCAGTGTTCGGCCCGGCGTCTCCGTCGTAGACCGCCTTGTGGTCCTGCGCTGGCGGAAGAACGGCGTACGCGCGACCGTCCGTCACGCACAGCACCGAAACCTCCCAGCCGTCGAGGAGCTCTTCGACGAACACGGGCTCGTCCACCGGGCGAGACCGCCTCATTTCGCTCCACGCTTGTTTCGCACGGGTGGGGGAATCGCAAACGACGACTCCCTTCCCCGCCGCGAGCCCGTCCGCCTTCACGACAAGCCGGCCGCCCCACCGATTCGCCGCCGACACCACCTCTGCCGCCGACGCCGCCTCTGCGTGCTCGGCGCACGGGATGCCATGCCGCTTCATGAACCGCTTCGCCCACAGCTTCGAGCTCTCCAGCCGCGCCGCCTCTCTTGTGGGGCCGAACGCCAGCGTCGAGGTCGCCGCAAGGCGATCGACGACACCCGCCGCCAGGGGTTCCTCACCACCGACGACGAGGAGGTCGAGACCCAGCCGGTCACACGCCGCCGCCACCGCCTCCGGATCAGTCGGACAGACCGCGACGTTGGGCGACGTCCCTCCATTCCCCGGCAGAACGAACACGGCGCCAGCCTGCGGGCTCTGCGCCAGCTTCCACGCCAGCGCGTGCTCCCGTCCTCCCGAGCCGAGCACTCCGACGTTCACGACCGAACCTCCCCGGCGCCGCTTACCGAGCATCCTTCGGCGCGACACGCTGCGTCGGCCTCGTCGATTCGCTTCCGGCTTGTTTCCATGTCGTGGCGGAGCTCCTCTCGGATTCGCGGAAGCGCCAGGGCCCGCAGCGCCGCCTGCGCCGCGTTCTCCGCGCCGAGGACCGTGACCGCCGGGACGCGGGGTGGCATGAAGAGCGATGAGTTCAGATGGAGTTTGGCCTCCGCCCCGTCGCGGAACGGCGGGCAGTTGATTACCGGAAGCGTCAAGTTCGCCGCCAGCGCCCCGCCCAGTCCATTCGACAGCCCGGCCACCGCGATGATGGCTCCGGGCTCCCGCGCTTCTTCGAGCTCCGCCGCAAGCGACGCCACGCGATCCGGCGTCCGGTGCGCGGACGCCACCCGCAAGAGCACGGCCACTCCGTGCGGGCGCAGCTCAGCAGCGATCCGCTCCGCGTGCTCGCGATCCCTCGGCGAGCCCATCACGATCGCTACGAAGCCGTCCCGCAAGAGGCCCGCGTCGACGAGGGCGTCCACGAGTTCCCGCTCGCCTCCCTCCGCAGGCAGCGTCTCTCCGGTGATCCGATGGCAGATCTCACGATAGCGCCGAGCCGTCTCCGCAATGACGCCCTCAGGAAGCGACGTCGGCCGCCGGCCGTTCGACTCCTCCGCGAGAAGCCACGCGCGGACGATCTCCTTGTCCCACCCCTCGACGCCCGTTGGGTCGCGGTCGTACTCCTCCACAAGCCAGAACCGGGACGAGTCCGGCGTGTGCACCTCGTCGATCAACACAACCTGGTCGTCGATCAGCCCGAACTCGTACTTCGTGTCGACAAGGAGCACCCCCTTCTCGCGCAGGTACCGGGACCCGTCCTCGAACAACGCCAGGCTCGCCTCCTCGAGGCGGCGGTAAACGTCGCGCGAGGCGATCCCGCGTTCGGCGATCTCCCGCGGGGTGACGGGCTCATCCTTGGCCGCCTTCGTTGTTGGGGTGATGATCGGCGCCGCGAGCCGTTGGTTCCTCGTCAGCCCATCCGGGAGTCTTACGCCGGAAAAACTCCGCGCCCCCGCGGCGTATGCCCTCCACACCGAACCCGTGATGTACGCGCGGACGACCATCTCCACCAGGATCGGTCGAGCCTCCCGGACAAGCATCGCTCGGTCCCCGATCGTCCGGATCCAGTGGTTCGGGATCCTGTCGCGAGTTCGTTCGAACCAGAACGACGCGAGCCGCGTCAGCGCCACGCCCTTGCCGGGAATACAGCATTCGAGGACGCGGTCGAACGCCGAAAGGCGGTCCGTGGCGACGATCAGCCGCATGGCGGCGTCCACACGGAAGCTGTCGCGCACCTTCCCACGATGAGCACACTCAAGCTGCGGCGTCGAGAAGCGGCTCAGGGTCTGCATCACACCCTCCTAGTGCTGGAAGTGCCGGATTCCGGTAAAGACCAGCGAGGCCCCGCGGCCGTCGACACACGCCACGACCTCGCGATCGCGAATCGATCCGCCGGGCTCGACGAACGTGCGCACACCGGCGTCGGCCGCGCACTCCACGCTGTCCGCGAACGGGAAGAACGCGTCCGAGACGAGCACCGCACGTGCGAGGGCGGCGCGGATCGCCTTCTCGTCCAGGCCCTCACCCGCGAGCGTCGCCCGCGCCCGCTCCACGGCGAGCCGGGTCGACACTACGCGGTTCGGCTGTCCTGCCCCCATCCCAAGGAGGCGCAGCGCGCCGTCCGTCTCCGCAACGATGACGATCGCGTTGCTCTTCACTTGCCGCGCGGCTACCAGCCCGAACTCGATCAACCGGCGAAGCGCCCCGCCGGCGCCAAGGTCTCCGTCGGGGCGGGCCTTCGAGACAACCTCAAGCTTCTCGAGCAGAACGCCGTCTGCGTCCTGGACCAGGGCCGCGCCGCCGAGGAGCTTGATCTCCTTGGCGCGTCGGAACCCCCGCGCGTCGAGGCACACGATCCGAAGGTTCTCGTTCTGTTTCAGGTACTCGACGGCCGCCTCGTCGAACGCCGGAGCCACCACGACTTCGACGAACTTCCGTTCCGACTTGTTTGCCGCATCGAGATTCAGGAACTCGACCGCCGCCCGGTCGACGCGCGCGTTGAACGCGATGACCGACCCGAACGCGGACACTGGATCGGACCGCCACGCTGTCTCCAGAGCGATGCGCGCCGAGGACGCCTGGCAGAGGCCGCACGGATTCGTGTGCTTGACGACGGCACAGGCGGGGGCCGCAAGGTCCCGCACGGCGGCCGCCGCGGCATGAATGTCGACGAGGTTGTTGTACGAAAGCTCCTTCCCTCCCAGCACGCCCAGGTCGTAGAGGGACGCGGCGGCATCCCGCTCCCGCAGGACGAACGCGCCCTGGTGCGCGTTTTCCCCGTAGCGCAGCTTGCGCCCGCCGTGGAACGCCAGCCGGAGCGACGTCTCGCCGAACCGCTCGTCGAGCGCCTCGGCGATCATCGAGTCGTAGTCCGCGGTATGGTTGAACGCCTTCCGCATCAGCCGCGCCCGCGTCTCGAGCGAGAGCGCGCCCTGGCGCGTCTCCAGCTCCCGGGTCAGCTCTCCGTAGTCCGAGGGGTCGCAGACGACGGCCACGTAGCGGTAGTTTTTCGCCGCCGCGCGGATCATCGTCGGCCCGCCAATGTCGATCTGTTCGATCAGCGCGTCGAGCTCCGCCTTCTCGTCGCGGGACTTGCGGAACGGGTAGAGGTTGCAGACGACGAGGTCGATGGGCGCGATCCCCAGGTCCTCCGCCTCGGCTCGGTCGCGCTCGCGGTCGAAGAGGATCGCCGACTCGATCGCGAACGAGATCGTCTTCATGCGTCCTCCGAACGCCTCGGGGTTCCCTGTGACCAACATGATGTCGACGACCGGGATCCCCGCGTCGCGCAACGCCTGCCCGGTGCCTCCCGTCGAGATGACCTCGCAGCCCCAATGACGGAGCGCCTTCGCGAGGTCCGCCACGCCAGCCTTGTCCGAGACGCTCACCAAAGCCCGTCGGATCTTCCAGTCCACGATCCCTCCTTGAACACCCGCCGACCTGGCAGCAGGTCGGCCCTGGCCTAGGCCCCCAGGACCGCCTTCACGACGTTCCGAAACAGCGCCAGCCCTGCCCCTTCCTCGCTCCGCTCCGGACACTCCCGACGAAGACGCGGCCAGTCGTAATGGTTGAAGAGCGAGAGGTACGCTTCGGGGTGCGGCATCACCCCCAGAATCCGCCCGCTCGGGTCGCACAGCGCGGCGCACGCGAGATCCGCGCCGTTCGGATTCGCCGGGTATCGATCCGTCGGCTTGCCGCTCTCATCGCAGTACGTGAGGCCGTTCAAGTGAAGCCGAGCGACTTCGTCGCGCAGGCTCTCGTCGCGGAACACGAGGCGGCCCTGCCCGTGCCGAACCGGCACCTCCCACTCCTCGAGCCCCGCCCACACGTGCGCTGGGCACTCGAGGTCCGCTCGAACGCGCACCCACCGGTCTTCGTACTTCGCGGAGACATTCTGCATCAGGGCCACCTCCGCAACGCCGTCGCCGCCGACATTCGGGACGAGACCGAGCTCGGCGATCGCCTGGAACCCGTTGCAGATGCCGATCACCATCCCGCCGCGGCGCGCCACGGCGCGAAGGCCGTCGCTCATCGTTGCTCCCCTCGGCAGCTTCCGCGTTCGGATTCGGTTCGCGAGGACTCTCCCTCCGCCCAGGTCGTCGCCGAACGAGAACCCTCCGGGGAGGTGGACGACGTCGAAGGCGTCGAGCTCGATGTTGCCTCGCAGGATGCTCTCGAGGTGGGCGACACGCGCCTCCGCGCCCGCGAGGCGGTACGCGGCCGCCGTCTCTTCCTCGCAGTTGATGCCGAACCCCGCCACGACGAGCGCACGAACCGTCTTCATCCGTACCCCTCCAGCCCGCTTCGCCACGCCGTCTCGAACCGCTCCAGAGAAGCATCGACGCAGGAGCGGCCGCCGACCGAGATCCCAACGTGAGCCTCGCCCGTCACCCGCCCAATCGGTCGCGCGTCTCCCCCCAAGATCCCCTCGAACGCGCGGCGCCCCTCCTCCGGCACCGTGACCACGAATCGTGAAGGCGTCTCGGAGAAGAGCAGAACCCATGGGCGGTCGGACGGCCCAAGTTCGTCCAGCGCGACGTTGAACCCGAACCCTCCCCCGATCGCCGACTCCACGAGCGCCACGGCGAGTCCCCCGTCGGAGAGGTCGTGGCACGACGCCACAAGTCCGGCGGCGATCGCCTCGCCAAGGCGCCGATACCGCTTGCAAGCCTGTTCCGCTCTCACCTGCGGCGTTCTTCCCCCGGTGAGTCCCAGCCAGCGCAAGAACTCCGACCCTCCCAGCTCGACGAGCGTCTCACCGATCACGTAGATCGCGTCCCCCGCGGCCTGGAATCCGGTTACAACGGTCTTCCGCACGTCGGGAATCCCCGCCGCCGCTGAGAAGAGGACGGTCGGTGGAACCGAAATCGTCACCCCTCCAGCGGTGAAGTCGTTCTTCATGCTGTCCTTGCCGGA
>JBDKUT010000102.1:0-2803 GCA_039679545.1 Thermotogota bacterium | reverse complement strand
CCTCCTCCAGTACACCGGGCAGCGCGTGATGTACGACATGCGCCGCGAGATCTTCCGCCACGTCCTCCGTCTCCCCCTCTCGTTCTTCGACCGCACCCCGGTCGGGCGGCTCGTGACCCGCGCGACGAACGATGTCGCGGCGATCAACGAGATGTTCACGTCGATGCTCGTGAACCTGTTCCGCGACGCTTTCCTCGTCGTCGGAATCTTGATCGTCATCTTTCAGCTCGAGTGGCGGCTGGCGCTCATCGTCCTGGCCCTCTTCCCCATCATCGTTCTCGCCGCGTGGCAGTTCCGGAACCGCGCTCGCTCCGCCTACCGCGAGGTCCGGAAGCAGCTGGCACGGTTGAACGCCTACCTCCAGGAGTCGATTTCGGGGATGCGCATCATTCAGGTCTTCGTCCAAGAGGCGCAGGCGAATCGGAGTTTCCTCGGGATCAACACGGCGAAGTACGACGCCGACATGCGGCAGGTCGTCACGTTCGCCGTGTTCCGGCCGCTCATGAGCTTCCTGAGCTCGCTTGCCATCGCCATCGTAATCTGGTACGGCGGCCCCACCGTGATTCGCGGCGGGCTCTCTCTGGGCGCTTTGACCGCGTTCATCCAATACGTGCGGATGCTGTTTGAGCCGGTCATCAACCTGTCTGAAGGCTACAACGTGCTCCAGGCCGCGATGGCGTCGTCCGAGCGCATCTTCCGGCTCCTCGACGAACCCGAGGAGGATCGCGGAGGCGGCGAACGGATCAAAGACTTCCAAGGGCGAATTGAGTTCCGAAACGTTTGGTTCGCCTACTCGGAAGGCGACTGGATCTTGAAAGACGTCTCGTTCACCGCGAACCCGGGCGAGCGGGTGGCCATCGTCGGACCGACAGGAGCCGGCAAGACGACGATCATCCGAATCCTGCTTCGCATGTACCCGATCCAGAAGGGTGAGGTCCTGGTCGACGGCCGTCCGATTGGAAGTTACGACGTGGCCCTCTTGCGGTCGCAGATGGCCGTCGTGCTTCAGGACGTTTTCCTCTTCGCGGGCGACGTCATGGACAACATCCGCCTCCGGTCCGACATCCCGGAAGAGAAGGCGATCGAAGCGGCGCGGTTCGTGAGCGCCGACTTCGTCGAGGCGCTCCCCGACGGCTACGCGACCGAGGTGAAGGAGCGCGGCGCCACCCTGTCGGTCGGTGAGCGCCAGCTCCTCTCGTTTGCCCGTGCCGTCGCGTTCGATCCGCGGATCCTTGTTCTCGATGAGGCGACGGCAAGCATCGACTCGCACACCGAGAACCTCATCCAGTCCTCACTGCGCAAGATCATGGAGGGGCGCACGTCGATCATCATCGCTCACCGCCTATCGACAATCCGCGAGGCCAACAAGATCATCGTCCTGCACCACGGGAGCGTTGTTGAGGAAGGAACGCACCAAGAACTCCTTACGGCCGGCGGCCTCTACGCGGCTCTCTACGAGCTGCAGTTCGCCGACCTCGGATCAGGGAGCACCCCCTCGAACGACGGAGCGGGCCGGTTGGATCGGACCACGGCTTCCCGTACTCTTGGCTTCGGGAGGTGAGCCACCGTGGACCTCAGGATCGCGAATCTCGGTGTCGCCAAGCGCCGATCGCCCCTCGCGCTGTCGGCCGCCCGCGGCGATCGCGTCTGCAACTTCGTTTCGGACGACGAACGAGTCCTGTATCGCGTCGTCACGGGCGGCGAGCCGTCGGGCGGTGACGACTCGTTCGAGCGTGCCGGACCTCGTGAGCACGTCTACTTCGACGCGAAGGCGCTGCGCGCCGGCATCGTGACCTGCGGCGGGCTCTGCCCAGGAACAAACACCGTCATCCGCGCGACGGTCATGGAGCTGGCCTACAGCTACCACGTGCCGACGATTTACGGGTTCCGGTACGGGTTCGCAGGCCTCGTGCCCGGCTCCGGCGACGAGCCGATCGAACTCTCGCCAGAGTTGGTCGACGACATCCACCACCGCGGCGGGACAATCCTCGGCTCGTCGCGCGGCCCTCAGGACGTCGGAGCCATGGTGGACACCTTGGAGAGGATGGGGATCGACCTCTTCCTCGTTCTTGGCGGCGACGGGACCATGCGCGGCGCCGAGGAGATCTACCGCGAGATCGCCCGACGCGGTCTGCCGATCTCGGTGATCGGCCTGCCGAAGACGATCGACAACGACATCTTCCTCGTCGAGAAGACGTTCGGCTTCGAGACCGCGTTCTCGATCGCCATCCAGGCGATTCGCTCCGCCCATACGGAAGCCAAGGGGTACTTGAACGGAGTAGGACTCGTTCGCCTTATGGGGCGGCAATCGGGGTACATCGCCGCCAGCGCGGCGATCGCCGAACCGGACGTCAATCTCGTTCTCGTGCCTGAGATCCCATTCTCTCTCGCCGGAGAGCGAGGCCTCCTCGCCTGGACCGAGGGACGTCTTGCAGCGCGACGGCACGCCGTGATCGTCGTTGCGGAGGGAGCGGGTCAGGACCTGCTCCACGAAGAAACCGAGGCCATCGAAACGGATGCGTCGGGGAACGTACAGCTTCGCGACGTCGGCCAGTTCCTGAAGACGTGCATCTCCGATCACCTCAAGGCTCGGGGGATTCCTCACTCGCTCAAGTACATCGACCCGAGCTACATGATTCGCACCGCGCCGGCGAATCCGAACGACTCGATCTTCTGTTCCAGCCTAGCGCGCCACGCCGTGCACGCCGGGATGTGCGGCAAGACCGGGATGCTCATCGGATTGTGGAACAACCAGTTCACCCACGTGCCGATGCGAGAAGTCGTGGGCCACCGCAACACGATC
>JBDKUT010000101.1:0-14269 GCA_039679545.1 Thermotogota bacterium | reverse complement strand
AGACATCGATCCAGGAGATGGAGGAGCTGCGCGAGTCCGACGAGGAGCTGCGGGCCGAGCTGGACCAGGCGATCGAGGGCGACCGGGTGCAGCTCGAGGAGCTCGCGGTCGGGTTCCGGCGCCTTCTTGCGCCGCCCGACCCGGATGACGAGAAGAACGCGATCGTCGAGATCCGCGCCGGCACCGGCGGCGACGAGTCGAGCCTGTTCGCCGCCGACCTCTTCCGGATGTATGCCCGATACGCCGAGAAGATGCGGATGAAGGTCTCGCTCCTCGACAGCCACGCCACGGCGCTCGGTGGCTTCAAGCAGCTGACGTTCTCCGTTGAGGGGAAAGGGGCCTACGGCCTCCTTCGCTACGAGTCCGGGGTTCACCGCGTGCAGCGGGTGCCGGAGACGGAGGCGCAGGGCCGTATCCACACGTCGACCGCAAGCGTCGTCGTCCTCCCCGAGACCGAGGAAGTCGAGTTCGAGATCGATCCGAACGACCTTCGGATCGACACGTTCCGCTCGACGGGGCCGGGAGGCCAGAGCGTGAACACGACCGACTCCGCGGTCCGGATCACCCACATCCCGACCGGAGTGGTCGTGAGCTGCCAAGACGAGAAGTCTCAGATGAAGAACCGCGCCCAAGCGATGCGCGTCTTGCGAGCCCGGCTCCGCGACAAGTTCGAGCAAGAGAAGCACGACAAGCTGACCGCCACCCGCCGGAGCTTCATTGGAACCGGAGACCGAAGCGAGAAGATCCGTACGTACAATTTCCCGCAGAGCCGGCTCACGGACCACCGGATCGGCCTCAGCCTGTACGACCTGCCGAGCGTCATGGAAGGGAACATCGACGCGCTCATCGACGCCTTGCGGTCCCACGCGGCGGACGAAGAATCCGAAGGTTGATGTCCCGGTTCCAGTCTGCGCTTTCCGCGTCCCGATGCTTGACAGCGCGGAAGACGACCGATACCATTGCCGCGTTTCTCGAGGGTCTGTAGCTCAGCTGGTTAGAGCGCTCGCCTGATAAGCGGGAGGTCCCTGGTTCGAGTCCAGGCAGGCCCACTTCTCTTGTGTCCTTCGGTTCGCTATCCTTAGATATCCGAGAAACTCAGTGAAAGGGGTCTTCATGGCGGAGCGAGCGGAGCAACCAGAAACGGGCGATGAGGTTCTCGTTCGAGTCATCGACAAGGGCCTCGGGGGACGGATTCACATCCGCGTGTCGCACTTCAAGGATCGCGACTACATCGACGTCCGCAACTTCTACGAGTCGGACGACGGCCAGTGGCTTCCAACGCGGAAGGGGATCGCAGTTCCCGTCGAGCTGTACGGGGAGCTGCTCGATGCGCTCGGCGCGGCCAAGGCCGAGGTCGATAAGCGGACGGCGGCACCGGGGACCGGCAAGCAACCCACGCCGGAGCCCGAGAAGCGACCCGCGGCGAAGAAGTAGAACGGCCGACGCCCAGGCGGGTTGATGTCGCCTCGGCGTTTCGAGATAATCGTTCTGTAGCTCGGTCCCGTCGTCTAGCGGCCTAGGATGTCGGGCTCTCATCCCGGAGACACGGGTTCGAATCCCGTCGGGACCGCAAGAGGACTCGGTGCGGGGATTCCCGCACCGTTCTTCTTTCTTGGGGAGCCTAGCCGGTCGGCGGCAGGGTCTGGGAATCGGTCTGCACCTGATCGAGGCTTGTGATCTCGATGTACGGGCCTTCGCGAAGCTTGCAGCGAAGCTCCCCGGTCACCGTAAGCCCATCTCCTGAGGCGAGCACCGGGAGCTCGCAGAGCGGCGAGAAGACCACGTGGAACCCGTATTGGCTCTGCGCGGCGTCCACGCGGGTCTCGCCATCCTCACCAGCTTCGATGGACACGACCTCGAACCGCACGGTCACAACCTCGTTCGTGTATTCGACGAGCTTCGCTTCGAGGTCGGCGACACTGAGGACTCCTCCGGTCGAGCCCCAGATGCCGCGGCGGTGGATCATGGCGTCCTCTAGCGCTGCCTCGAAGGCTCCGCGGTACTTGCCGTTTGGCGGAATGAACAGCAGGCGCGCCAGCCCCGCACGGACAAGCTCGAGGTTGACCATGACCCAGCCCTGCTCGGTCTCGACGTAGACGTAGGCGAGCAGGCGCCCGTAGATGTCGCGCTCCTCGACGTCGATCTCGAGCCGGACGTCCTTGAACTTGACGAACTTGCGATTGAGCGCCGTGGCTTCGTCGGCATACGGGCGGCCGACCTCGGGGGTGTCGATGTTGAGGTAGCGGACGGTCTCCCCGCCCTTCAGGACGACGGTGTCACCATCCACGATCTTGTACACCCGTCCTCCAAGCGGAATCTGCGTGGGGTCGTCGACCTGAGCCAGGCATGAGGCGACGGCCGAGGCGAGCGCAAGGACTGCGAGAAGGAGAACGACGCGCGGGCGCATCAGTCGTAGTGAACGCGCTTCTGCGTCACCGTGAGTTGGATGATCGTGAAGAGGAAGATGATCCCGAAGAGAACGACGGAGGCCGCAGCGGCGCGACCGATGTGGTTCGTCGCGTTGTCGATGCGCCCCGAGGAGCGAATGATGTAGTAGACGAGGGTCTCCGCGCTACGGAGCGGCCCAGGCCCGCTGAGCAGAACGTTGATCTCGGTGAAGACCTTGAACGACCCGATGAGCGAGATGATGAAGACGAAGAAGATCTGGGGCGAGAGGAGCGGCACCGTCACTTTCCACCAGGTCTGAAAGCCGGAAGCTCCGTCGACTTTGGCGGCGTCGTAGTACTGCTGCTCGATGCTTTGCATCCCCGCGAGCAGGATGATGGCCTGGTAGCCGACGTAGTGCCAGATGCTGAGCAGGATGACCGCGGGGAGCGAGTAGCGGGGGTCGTTGAGCCAGGCGATGGCGTCGATGTGGAAGAAGGAGAGGAAGTAGTTGATGAGGCCATAGTCCGTGTTGTACATCCATCGCCACACCATCGCCATGGCGACGACCGGGCTGATGTAGGAGAGGAAGAACGACGTCCGCGCGAAGGAAAGGCAGCGGAGGCCCTTGTTGAGAAGCGTCGCGACGAGAATAGAGAGGGTCAGAGTCACCGGCACCGTGATCCCGACGTAGTAGAAGGTGTGCCACATGGCCCGCCAGAAGTACTTGTCGTGGAAGATGTACCGATAGTTCTCGAACCCGATGAAGCTGCCGGGCGGATTGAGCGAGCTCCACTTGAACAAGCTCAGCTTGAAGGCAGAGAAGAACGGGTAGAAGACGAACGCGCCGAGGATCAAGAACGCGGGAAGAAGGTACCAGTAGGCCGCCAGGGTCTCCCGCCAGTAGCTCCGGTCGGTCGGCAGGCGCAGCGGATGAATCCGCCTTGGCTTTCCTTCCTTCCTGCTCTTCTTCACGTCGGGTCTCTTCCCTCTTGTTCCGTTGCTTCTGTCCGCCCCGCGCCGGGGATGATGCGGGAGGGACCGCGAAGCCCCTCCCGCTTTCGTAACGGGCGTCTAGAGCAGTGCTTCGATCTCTTCCGCCATCTGCTCGAGTCCCTCGAGCGGTGGGACGACGCCCCGCATGATCTCGTCGAACCCGGTCGACAGCACGTTGCGCATGTCGCCGTAGTTCGGGTGGAGGATCTGCGAGAACGAGTTCAGCATCTGCGTCGACATCTGGGTCTGGTAGTCGTGCGTCGCGACCCAGTTCAACCACTCCGGGGTGGTGTACGCCGACTTCGTGACCGGCTGATAGCCGCTCTTCTCCGCCCAGAATACGGTGTTCTCCGGGCGAATCAGGAACTTGGCAAGCAGGACGGCCGCGTCCTTCTGCGCCTGCGTCAGGTTCTCCGTGTTGAAGACGGCGAGGTTCGTGCCCTGGATCATCGAGTTGAAGTTCGCCGGACCCTTGGGCAGCGTCGCGACGCCGAGCTCGAAGCCGGCGTTCGTCGCGGCCTTCACGTTGTAGGCAATGCCGGCCGACGTGTCGACGAACATCGCTGCGTCCTTGATGTGGTCGCTCATGTACTCGCTCGTGATGTACGAGTACGGGATGAGGCTGCCGACGAACTCCGCCGCGGCCTTGCCGGCGTCGTTGTTCAGCGTGACCTCAGTCCAGTCGGCGTTCAGGATCGAGCCGCCGGCCTGCTCGAGGAAGATCAAGAACTGCTCAGGGTTCGCGGCCGGGCGGAACGCCGTGCCGTACTGGTTGATCTTGCCGTCGCCGTCGGTATCCACGGTGAGGGTCTTCGCCAGTTCGAGGAACTCGGCCCACGTCGTCGGCGGAGTCGTCACGAGGCTCTTGTTGTAGTACATGACCATGATCGACTTGTTGAACGGGACCGTCGTCAGGACGCCGTTGTAGGTATTGCTCGGGACGAGGCCGTCGATGATGTCCGCCTTCTCCGCGTCGGTCATGAAGTTGCCGATCGGGTAGAGGATGGAAGCAATCGGGGTCACCCAGTTCTCGTACACCTGAGCGATGGCCGGAAGGTTCTTCGCGACAACGGCGGCGTCGATCTTGCCCTGCAGCGCGCCGTAGCTTCCCTGGTAGATGAGGTTCACCGTGATATACGGGTACGCGACCTTGAAGTCGTCGACGAGCTTCTGAAGGTTCGGTTGATGTCCCGAACTCATCGCGTGCCAAAACTCGATCGTTACGGGCTCCTGCGCGATCGCCGCCATTCCGAACAGCATGACCGCCGCGAGCCCAACCAACATCAGTTTGCGCAGCATATTGCCTCCTTGTTGCCTTGTGTTTCCGCCGGATCAGCCTTGCGACGAAGGTGCTCTCTCTCCGAAGGCCGACCACCTCCTTACCTTGCACTCACAAGCCATCACTTGATCCCCGTCCGGGCGACGCCCTGGATGAACTGCTTCTGTGTGAAGAAGAAAAGAATCAGGATCGGCACGATGGCCACGACGGATGCCGCCATCAGGAGTTGGTATTCCGTGCCGATGTCCGAGCTGAACATCGTCAACCCGACGGGGACCGTCCTCATCGACTGGGCATTTGTCATCAAGAGGACCCATTGGTAGGCGTTCCAGCTGCCGAGGAACTTGAGCAGGGCCACGGTGAGGATCGCCGGCTTCGAGAGCGGGACGATCACCGTCCACAGGTAACGGAACCGGCGACACCCGTCGATGCGCGCCGAGTCCCACAGCTCGTCGGGAAGGGATCGGAAGAACTGGCGCAACAGGAAGATCCCGAACACCGAGGCGAGCCACGGGATGATCAGCCCCTCGTAGTGGTCGAACCAGTTCAGCCGTACGAGCGTGACGTAATTCGGAATGAGGAGCATCTCCCCAGGAATCATCATCGTGCCGAGGAGGAGTGCGAAGAGGAAGTTCTTGCCGAAGAACTTCATCTTCGCGAACGCATATGCCGCCAGAACCGTGGTGAACACCTCGCCGATCGTCGACAGGATCGACACGAAGAAGCTGTTGAAGAAGTAGCGGCCGAAGGGCGCTCGGGCGAGCGCCGCGGGGTAGTTCTGCCACAGCCACTTGCCCGGGATCCATTGGGGCGGCATCCGCATCGCCTCGAGCTCCGTCTTGAACGACGTCGTGAGCATCCAGAAGAACGGAAGCAGCATGATGGCGCACCCGGCGAATAGGATTACGTAGAGGAGGACCCGATAGGCACGACGCCGTGCGATGTAGTACGACTCCGTTCGGGTCGTGACTAGCGATTGCTCTTGCCCGGGGCCGGCCATGGGGCAGCTAGTATAGCAGCGGCTCCGCCCTCGGCCAACACGGGTGCGAAGTCGCTAGAATCGAGAGTCATACAGTGCGTACGGAGGGACATGAGGTGAGCGTGCCGCTCGTTCTTGAGGTCGACTCGGTGAAGAAGACGTTCGACGTGCCGGGCGCTCGCCTCGACGTCCTCAACAGCGTGTCCTTCTCCGCGAGTGATGGGGACTGGGTTACTCTTGTTGGGCCCTCCGGGTGCGGGAAGACGACGCTCCTGCGAATCATCGCCGGGCTCCTCGAGCCGGACGGCGGGACCGCCCTCGTGAACGGCGTGCGCAGCGGGCGCTTAGGCGCATCGGCGCTTCTTCCGCAATCGGACACGCTCCTGCCGTGGAGAAGAGCCGTCGACAACGCGGTCCTCGCCTCGGAGATCGCCGGCATCCCGCGGGCTACGGCGCTCGCGGAGGCGACGCGCCTCTTCGAACGGTTCGGCCTCTCCGGGTTCGAGGCGACGTACCCTTGGCAGCTTTCTGGAGGCATGCAGCAACGGGTCGCCCTGATGCGGACGTTCCTCTCCGGGCGTTCGATCCTCTTGCTCGACGAGCCGCTCGGCGCGCTCGATCCGCTGACGCGCGCGACGATGCAGGACTGGCTTCTCGCCGTGTGGAGCGAGCTTCGGAAGACCATCGTCCTCGTCACGCACGATGTGGAAGAGGCCGTCGTCCTCTCGGATCGGCTCGTCGTCTTGACTCCACGTCCGGCTCGCGTGCTGTCCGAGTGGCGCTTCGAGGACCTGCCGCGTCCGCGGTCGCGCACGGATCTGGCGTTCATGCGTCGGCGAGGGGAGATCCTAGCGCTGCTCCTGGGAGGAACGCTGTGATGGCGCGTCGATTCCTCGTCCCGGCCTTCCTGTTTCTCGGGGCGCTCGCTCTGTGGGAGGTCGGCGTTCGGGTGTTCGCCGTCCCCGCCTACATCCTGCCGCCTCCGACGCGGATCTTCGAGACGTTCTTCGTCCAGTTCCCGCTTCTCCTCGGCCATGCCGGGATCACCCTGGCTGAGATCCTCTTGGGGCTCCTCCTCGGCGGCGCCGGGGGATTGGGGCTCGCCGTTCTCCTCTTCTACTCGGACGGGCTCCGGCGCGCGGTGGAACCGTTCATCATCGCATCTCAGATGGTGCCGGTGTTCGCGATCGCCCCGCTTCTGATCGTGTGGCTCGGCTACGGCCTCTGGCCGAAGGTCGTCGTGTCGGCACTGATCGGCTTCTTTCCCGTTGCCGTGAGTGCGCTCGACGGGCTTCGCTCGACGCGCTCGGACATGGTCGACCTCTTCCGTACGATGGGCGCGTCGCGACGGCAGACGCTCGGGAAGCTGCTCCTGCCGGCGGCCCTTCCGTCCCTGTTCTCCGGTCTCAAGATCGCGGCGACGTTGTCGGTCGTCGGGGCGACGATCGGGGAGTGGGTGGGCGCCCGCCGTGGCCTCGGGTATCTCATGCTGCAGTCGAACGCCCGCCTGCGGGTCGACCTCGTCTTCGCTGCGATCCTGATGCTGACGCTGATTGGGTTGTCTCTTTTCGCTGGGTTCCAGATAATCGAACGTCGGGTGCTTTACTGGGCGGCGCACGGACGCCGTTCCGTGTGAAAGAGGGGGAAGGCGTTGCGGGCGAAGCTCGTCGTGCTGCTTGGCGTTGTGCTGGCGCTCGGTGCGACCGCGCAGGCGAACCCGCTCCGGGTGTGCCTCGACTTCTTCCCGAATCCGAACCACGTGCCGCTCTACGTTGCCGCCGAGTCCTTGAAGGAGACGCTCGACGTGGAACTCATCGTTCCCGGCGACCCGAGTGACCCGGCGAAGCTCGCGGCGGCCCGCGCTGTCGACGTTTGCCTAACGCCGCAGATGAACTACCTGATGGCCCGCTCGGAAGGGCTGCCACTGATCGCGGTTGGGGCGCTCATCGGCCAGGGACTCGGCGGGCTCCTCGCGCTTTCGGACGGGGGGATCTCGTTGCTCTCCGAACTCGCGGGGAAGCGGATCGGGTACTCACTCGAGCCGCTCGAGCCGGTGCTGTGGCGGACGATGCTCCGCTGCGCGGGCGTGGATCCGAACGCGGTCGAGCTGATCCCGATCGGGTACGGCACGGTCGCTTCGCTCCTTGCGGGGAGCGTGGACGCGATCGGCGCGTTCCGCAACTTCGAGCCGATCGAGGTCGACCTCATCGGCAGGCCGGGGGTCTTCTTCCCCCAAGAGGCGTACTGCGTCCCGGACACGTACGAGCTCTTGTTCGCCGTCCACCCCGACGTGGCGGTGGAGAGGCCCGAGGACCTGCGAACGTTCTTGGCGGCGGTGGCCGACGCCGTGGCCGCGACGTGTGCCGATCCCGACGCCGCGTTCGACGCGTTCCTGCGCGCCAACCCCGACCTCGACGACGAACTCGACCGCCGCGCCTACGCGGCAACCCTTCCGCTCTACGCCAAGGGGGCAAGACACGATGACGCGGACGTGTGGGATGCCCTTCAGGTATTTCTGTTCGAGAACAAGATCATCGGCGCTCGTTGGCCAATCGAATCGCTGTACCGTACGGACTTCTTGCCGTTACCTAAGGAGGGGACGTGACGACGAAGGCGCGCCAGCTCGAAGTGATCACGGGATGCATGTTCTCCGGAAAGACGGAAGAGCTCATCCGCAGGCTCGAACGGGTTCGTATCGCCCACGGGACGATCCTCCTGTTCAAGCCGACGATCGACGATCGGTACAGCACGACGTCGGTCATGACCCACTACGGGAGGGAGTTTGCGGCGCACCTTCTCGCGCCCGGTGACGAGACACTCGAGGCGCTCGAGCGAATCGTCGGTCGCTCCGCCATCGACGCGGCGGCCGTGATCGCCTTCGACGAAGGGAACTTCTTCTCCGCTAAGCTTTCCGATCTCTGCCAAACCCTTGTCGTCATGGGGAAGCGCGTGATCGTCGCCGGACTCGACCTCACCTTTGCGGAGGAGCCGTTCGGTCCGATGCCGACGCTGCTATCACTCGCCGATCAGGTCGACAAGCTTCACGCGGTGTGCGTCAAGTGCGGCGGGGTCGCGACGCGATCGCAGCGCCTGATCGACGGGAAGCCGGCTTCGTCGAACGGGCCGGTGATCCAGGTCGGCGGGTTGGGAACGTACGAAGCCCGCTGCCGCGACTGCTACGAGCGGTAGCTGCCTGTACGCACACGATCCCGGGGCAAAGGATCGAAACGGGTGCGACGATGGAGTCTTCGCTACGAGCACACCCCGTGCTTCTCATTCGTCGCGCGCAGCCTGCGGACGAGCTCATCCAGCATCGATAGCGCGATCTCGGGGTGCGTGTCGATCAGGCTGCGCATCGCCCACTGCGAGACGACAAGGCACGTAACGTCGCCCTTGGCCACGACGTCGGCCGTCCTTGGCGCTCCGTCGATGACGGACAGCTCGCCGAAGAAGCCGCCCTCTTCGATCTCCGCCAGCTTCTTCCCTCCGGACATGACGTCGGCCTTGCCCGACAGGACGAGGTAGAAGCCGAGGCCCGACTGCCCCTTCTCGACGATCTTGGTTCCCGCGGGGACCGTCTTTTGGATCGCCGACTTCAGCAAGGAGTGTAGGCTCTCGTCACTCGTCTTGGCGAAGATGGGTGTCTTCTTGAGGGCGTCAATGATCTTTGCGCTGTCCATTCCACGCTCCTTTTCACGACGCGAACGCTAGAATCCATGATATAATACGCCGATTCCGTTTTCTAGCCGGTCGAAAGGAATGTCCTTGTCGTGGAGTCGCACCCTCAAGATTCGACAGATGCTGCGCGGTCAGATCGAGGCGGGCGAAGAGATCGCCCTTCTGTTTAGCGATCTGCGCGGCTTCTCGAGCTACGCGATGCGGCAAGGGGATCAGGCGGCCTTCCGTCTCGCTCAGCGGCACGAGGATGTCGTCCGGGTGCGGGTCAGCGAGTACGGGATCGTGGTGAAGTCCCTCGGAGACGGGGTCATGGCGGCGTTCGAAGCTCCGCTCTCCGCCATTCTCGCGGCGGCCTCGATCCAGAAGTCCCTGAGGGAAGAGAATGCTGCGCCCTCCTCGGAGTCGATCGACGTCGGGATCGGCATCGCGACCGGAACGCCGGTGATGACGGACATCGACTTCATCGGCCACGCGGTGAACCTGGCTCAACGGCTGTCGAGCCTGGCGAAGGGAGGCCAGATCCTCTCCACGGGACGTGTGTACGACAGCACGCCGCTTCCGGAGGGATTGCGCTTCGCACCGCTTGGGGAGCGAACCTTGCGCGGGATCGGAACGGAGACGATCGTCGAGGTCGTGTGGCTTCCGGAGCGTGCCAGGGTGTCAGACGCTCAGGACCTCGTCACCCTGATCCTGACGGAGAAGGGGACGGTCGTGGTTGAGCGGGCGCGCGACACGCGGCAGGAGGCGAGGGACGCCCTCGTGCGTCTGTCCGACGTGGACCCGCGGGACGCGGGGTTCGTCGCCGCGGCGATGCAGAAGCTGGCGGCGAGCCTGGCGCTTCGGCTGCTTCGTCGAGCCGGCCAAGTGCCCAACGTCGGGCGGGATCTCGACGTGGCCGATCTTCGCGTCGAGCGACGGCGCAATGGGCTGGACGTGCGGACGCCGGCAGGGCTTCTGCGCTTGCGCGGCGTCGAGCACGCGGCCGGAGCGGAGTTTGCCCGCGCCGTACAAGAGATGCAGCAGTCGCCGAAGGTCGCGGGGGCATGACGCTCGGCGCGCTTTGAAGCGATTCGAGCATTGTCCTAGAATACGGGGGAAGACTCCACGCAGGGGGGGATCATGGGGAAGCGGGAAGTTCTTGAGAGTACGCTGAAGCAGATCAAGAAGGCGTACGGCGAAGGCTCGATCATGTGGCTGGGCGATGGGGCCCAGGTCATGCAGGTCGAGACGGTGCCCTCGGGCTCGCTGGCGCTCGACATCGCTCTGGGGGTCGGGGGAATACCGCGCGGGCGAATCATCGAGATCTTCGGCATGGAGTCGAGCGGAAAGACGACGCTCGCCCTGCACATGATTGCCGAGGTCCAGAAGCGCGGGGGAACGGCGGCGTTCATCGACGCCGAACACGCGCTCGATCCGACCTACAGCCGCGCGCTCGGTGTGGATCTTGACCACATCCTCATCTCGCAGCCGAACTCCGGCGAGCAGGCGCTCGAGATCACCGAGCAGCTGACGCGGAGCGGCGCGATCGACATCATCGTTATCGACTCGGTCGCTGCCTTGGTCCCCACGGCGGAGATCGAAGGACAGATGGGGGATTCCCAGGTCGGACTGCAGGCTCGCCTCATGAGCCAGGCGATGCGCAAACTGTCGGGAGCGATCTCGCAGTCGAAGACAATCGTCGTGTTTACGAACCAGATGCGGTCGATGATCAGCGCCTCGCGCTTCGGTCCCTCGACGACGACCGCAGGAGGCTGGGCGCTCAAGTTCTACGCTTCGCTCCGACTCCAGATGTGGGGCGCGGGGAAGATCGAAGAGGGCACAGAACGGATTGGCGTGCACGTCAACGTTCGTGTCGTGAAGAACAAGGTGGCGCCCCCGTTCAAAGAGGCGACCTTCGACGTGATCTACGGCAAGGGGATCGTTCGGTCCCGCGACCTCATCAACACGGGAGAGGCGCTCGGCCTGATCACGCGAAGCGGCTCGTGGTACTCGTTCGAGAGCGAGCGACTGGGCCAAGGGATCGGCAACAGCGCGCAGGCCCTCGAAGAGGACACGGAGCTCGCCGAGCGGCTCGAGGCCGCGATTCGGGAGAAGGCGGCGCTCGGAGCCACCCTGAAAGCCATAGGAGCGGACGACGCCGAAGAGGAGTGACGCGTGGGCGACGCTCTCGCAGCTCTTGCGACGTCGACCGCTCACCGAGCGGGAGGCGTCCGGTCGGCTGCGGCGCGCGGGGTTCTCCCTCGAGGAGGTTGAGTCCGCCGTCCGCCGGGCGGTCGAGGAGGAGCTGATCGACGACCGCGTCTACGCGAAGCTCTGGGTTGACGATCGCCTTCTCCATCATCCGCTGTCCCGTCGGGCGATCGAGCGCGAGCTCGCGGAGAAGGGGATTTCCCACGAGCTGGCGGCGGCGGCGCTCGATGCGTCGTACCCGTCGACGAAAGAGCTTGAGATTGCGCGGCAGCTTGCCGCGGAACGGTGGGCGCGGCTGGCGTCGACCGAGCCGGACGCGAGACGGCGCCGGGCGGTGGACCATCTCCTGCGACGGGGATTCCCCGCCGGGCTCGCCGCAGACGCGGTCCGGCGAGCCGAGCGCGAGGAGGGTTCGCGTGACTGAAGTCCGGACGGGGCTTGGAATCGACTTTCACCGGTTTGTCGTCGGGCGCCCCCTCGTCCTCGGGGGAGAGACGATTCCTCACGAGAAGGGCCTCCTCGGACACTCGGACGCCGACGTCCTGACCCACGCGATCTGCGACGCCGTCCTCGGGGCCGCCGGCCTCGGCGACATCGGCGTCCACTTCCCCGACACGGACCCCGCCTACCGTGGCATCTCGAGCCTGAAGCTTCTGGCCGACGTGCGGGTGAAACTCACGGCGGCCGGCTACAGGGTTGTGAACGTAGACGCTACGGTCATTGTGGAACGCCCCAAGCTCGCGCCGCACGTCCCAGCCATGCGGCGTCGGCTCGCCGACGCCCTCGGGATCGAGGCCTCCCACGTCAGCCTGAAAGCGACAACGAGCGAGGGGATGGGCGCGGTCGGTCGCGGCGAGGGGATGGCCGCGTGGGCCGTCGCCCTTATTGAAACAACCTCACAATGTCTTGATACGTGATCAAGACCATCAGCCCGATCAGGATCACGAAGCCGATCGCGTGAATGATCCCTTCCTTCTCCGGAGGGATCGGTTTTCCGCGAGCCCACTCGTAGAGGGCGAACGCCACTCGGCTTCCGTCGAGGGCCGGGAACGGAATCAGGTTGATCAGCCCGAGGTTCAGGTTCAGGAAGGCGAGGATCTGAAGGAAGACGAGAAAGCCGAGGTCGAATCCTTGACGAACGACCTTGGCGATGCCGATCGGACCCTGAATCGCATCTTTGGCCGCAATGCTTCCCCCGATGATGCCGCGGATCGACTGCGCGAGCAGCGTCACGTAGGAGGCGAACTGCCGGGTTCCCAAGGCAAGCCCGTTGCCGAACCCCAGCCGGTGGTAGTCGACGCCGAGATCGGCGAACGTAACGCCGTCCACAATGGCGTCCGCCGTGCGGTCTTGACGGGCCAGGGAGAGGGACAGGTGCTCCTCTCCCCGCGCGACCCCGAGCGTGACCGCGTCGGACGACTCGAAGACGGCCTCCAGGGCGACGATGAGGCCCGTCTCCGTCTCGATGGGTTCGCCGTTCACGGCGACGATCCGGTCTCCGTCTTTGACGCCGGCGGTGTAGAGGGGCGAGGACGACTCGAGCTTGACGATCTCGTTCGTCGGCGCCGAGGGGCCGAAGTAGGCGCCGATCTCGTATCGAGAAGCTTCCTCCGAATAGCGAGGGACGGCCGTGACGTGCTGAGACGCTCCGCCACGCATCAACAAGATGTCGATCGGCGACGCCCCCGCCCGGCGGATCGCCTTCGTGATCTGATCGGTCGTGTAGATCGTCCCCCCGTCGATCGCCAGGATCCGATCCCCGGGCTCGAGGACCGCAGCGGCCGGGGAACCCGGGATGACGTCGGCGACCTGCAGGATCGGAAGATTGGTGGCCCAAACGACGGCGAGCGTCACGACGAGAGCGAGGGCGATGTTGCAGAGGGCGCCGGAGAGACTGATGATCGCGCGGACGTAGGGTGGCTTGTTGTACAGGATCTGATCCGCCGGGATCTCGTCTCCGGCTTCGCGTCGATCCTCGCCGGCCATCAGGACATAGCCTCCGATAGGGATCAGGCGTAGCGAGTACTTCGTCGATTGGCCCTTCGTCGACACGAGAGCGGGCCCGATGCCGATGGCGAACTCCCGCACGTAGACGCCGAAGGCTCGGGCCGCGAGGAAGTGGCCGGTCTCGTGGACGCCCACGAGAACGAGGATCGAAGCGATGAAGATCAGCACCGTCATGGGTTGCTCCTCACAACGCGCATGCGCAGCACGCGGGTCGTCGATCGATTCACCTTGACTCGCTCGCTCAGGCGAACTCCCACGACCCAGACGAGCTTCTCTTGGTCACACAGGAGAGGCAGCGCGGCGCGTTCCGCGCGCGGGATCCGCTGATTGATGAGGAAGTCCTTCAACCGAACCTCGTGGCCCATGCCGAGTGGAGAGAACCGGTCTCCCTCCCGCCGGGTGCGGAGAGTTAGAGGGAGCGAGATTCTGTCCGCGTCTGCAAGTTCCGTCCACTCGTCGGCCTCCGGGATCTCTCCTCGATGAGGCAACGGCTCAACCGAGACATCGACTGTCAGTTGCTGCTCGAGAAAGACGGTGTGGCCGAAGGAGAGGGCCACCGACCAGGCCTGTGCGGGCGCGGGGGTGGCAATGTCGCTGCGGATGACAACGCGATCGGCGGTGACATCCACGCGCGCCTGGGGGAGATCGAGCGCCGTGGTGGGTGCGGACTGAGCGACGAGCTGTCGCGCGGCGAGCACGTGGGGGCGCTCGAGCCCGCGGAGCGTTCCGCGGACGCGCCGCAGGGCTTCGCGAAG
>JBDKUT010000100.1:0-13883 GCA_039679545.1 Thermotogota bacterium | reverse complement strand
TTCGGGAAGCCGCCCGGTCAGGTCGAGGCGTCGCTGATCCTCACAGTGCTCGAGGCGCTTGTAACCCCGCGCCGCAAGCACGTCCTCCCGCAGCGTGTCTCCCTCACGGGCGGCGACGACAAGGGAGGGTCCGCCGGTACACGGCACGGCTAAGTGCTTCTCGGCGACGGCCACCATCTCGTCTTCCAGCGACGCCGTCCGCGCCTCCGGATGAACGTTGAGGAACGCGTCGCCGCCGCCTTCCGTCGTCAGGAACGCAGCGATCTCGCCGCCTCGAGTCTCCCAGAGGAAGAGGTTGTCGAGAGTCTGCCCGCAGTTCGCCACCGTGTGCCATCGCCAGTAGTCGAAGCGCGCAACATGCCACGAATGCTCTCGCCGATCGTTCGCGAGGTAGACTCCCCGAAGGAACTCGCGGATTCTCCAGATGTCGTTGTCGTCTCGGTAAGCACGCATGTCGAGGTTCATCAACTCGTCCTTTCGTGTGTTCTCGTGCAAGCCATCGGTCCACGCCGCATCGGCGGCAGATGCGGACCGAAGAGGTTCTTCGTCTTAGGACGGGAAGAGGGACCGCGCCAACAGGCAGCTTCGATCGAAGCAACAAACAAGAGAGAAGCCCAGACGCAGCTGGTCGCGGCCTTCCGGTCCGTCCTACAACCCGGTCCGTACGAGCGCGTAGGTAGCTACACCTGGGTTCCTCTCCTTGTCCTGCCAATCCGAAGCAGAGACCTCACCGAGAAGTGCGCCGCGCCAGCCGCAGACGCCGTGAGGTGGCGGACAGTATCCAGGATCGCCGCGCCGCGTTCAAGATCGCACTGTCTTACGGACTCTCCACGGCTCGGCGCTCGGCACTCCATCCGTTTGCCGCCGGCACACAGTCCATTTGCCGCTACGTCCGTCTTGTCGCCTTCACCGTGACGCTCGCGACGCAGCCTGCGAGATCCGCGGCCGCCTCCGGGGTTAGGCCGAGGTCGGCGGGGTCAACCTCTTGCCCCTCGATGACGAAGGTCGGCTCGGCGCAGCGGCTCCCGAACGCTGCCTCGGCGCTCGTCTCCTTCACGATCTCAACGTCGCGGAAGCCGGCGGCACGGATGGCGGCGAGGTAGTCGGCCTTCAAGCTCGCCCCGGCAATGCAGCCGACATAGGCCTCGATGGACTCGCGCACGGCGCGGGGAAGCTCCTTCAGGAGCACGATGTCGGACAGGAACATCCGGCCGCCCGGCCTGAGCACCCGGTAGGCCTCTCGGAAGACCTGCGGCTTGTCGGGCGACAGGTTGACGACGCAGTTCGAGATGACGACGTCGACCGAGACGTCTGCGACGGGGAGGTGCTCGATCTCGCCCAGGCGGAACTCGACGTTCGCGACCTTCTCCTTGCGCGCGTTCTCCCTTGCGCGATCGATCATGTCCGGGGTCATGTCGACGCCGATCGCACGCCCCGTCGGGCCTACCTTCTCCGCAGCAAGGAAGCAGTCGATGCCGGCGCCGGACCCGAGGTCGAGAACGGTCTCACCCTTTCGAAGCGACGCCATCGCCGTCGGGTTGCCGCAGCCGAGGCCGAGATCGGCGCCCTGGGGAATCGAACGAAGTTCGTCCGTGCTGTAGCCGATCCTCTCGCTCCCTGACTCGCGCCCTCCGCAACATGACCGAGACGAGGAGCAGTCGCAGCTCCCGCTCTTCGCGCGCTCGCCGTACCGAGTCCGAACTGCCTTCCGCACGCCGTCGTCGTTCATCCGCTCTCTCCTTCGCCGGTTGCCGCACTCAGAATCCCTCTCACGACGGCCCCCAGGTCGTCTACTCGGGTCAGCACGAGACAGCAGACTCGGCCGCCTTTCTCAAGTGCCGAGAGCGCCAGCTTGTCGCCGCCTCGCAGCCCCATGCGCTCTCGCACGTCCTTGGGGAGCACCATCTGTCCTCGGTCGTCGATTCGGACGAGCGCCTGCACCTGGCAGCATTCGCCGCAGGCGTCGACAGCTTCATTCGTCCGTCGCTTCGGCATGGCGTGCCTCCTGTCGAGTCTGAATCATCTGATCTATCAGACCACGATGATAGCCGCCGGGAGCGAGGATTCAACTGAGCCGGCCTGGCGGCCGCGACACCCTGTTGTTGGATCCGCCCCACGAGGCGCTGTACGCTCTCGCGCCTGGAGGTGGGTATGAAACGCTTCATCGGCGCAAGCCTTCTCGTTGTCTCGCTGGGCGTGGCTGTTGCAGCCGGCCCGTTCGATCGCGGTCCGTACTGCGGCGCGCCGGCTGCCGAGTCAGTCGTTGTCTGCTGGATGGGCTCACCTCCGATGTCCGGGAAGCTCGAGATCGCGTCCGCAACGTCCTACGCCAAGAGCGCGACGTTCGAGCGGACGATCGATGTCCCCGTCCCGACCAGCGATCGGAGCGGGACGGAGGTCCTGGTCGACGGCCTTGCCTCGGCCACAGCGTACGTCTACCGCGCAACGGTGCAGAGCGGCTCGGAGACGTACGTGAGTCCGATCGGCCGGTTCCGCACCGCGCCTGCGGCAGGAGATCCGGTACGGTTCGCCGTGCTCTCGGACACTCAGTGGCAATGGGAGGGAGAGAACCGCCTCGCGGCGGTGGGCGACGCGATCGCCGCGGACGCCTCCACGTCGCCGTTCGACTTCGTGCTCCACGCCGGGGATCTCGTCGAGTCCCCTGCCGGGGACTACTGGGATCACTGGTTCTCCTCGTTCGAGCCGATGCTCCTCGCGGCTCCGTTCATTCCCGTGCTCGGAAATCACGAGAAGAATTCCCGTTCGTACTACGACGCGTTCCCTCATCCACCCGGCGCCGGCGAGAACGCCGAGCGGTGGTGGGCCCTTCACTGGGGTGATGTTGTCGTCGTCGGCCTCGACACGAACGCCGGCCGCGCTGATCGCATCCTGGAGCAGCAGGCGTGGGCCGAGAAGGAACTCTCGGGGCCGGAGCGGCACAAGTTCGTGATCTTCCACCACCCGGTCTACTCCTCGGACGCGTACCACGGAAGCGGGTACGGATATGAGAAGATCTACCACCCGATCTTCGTCAAGACCGGCGTCGACATCGTCTTCAATGGGCACGCCCACAACTACGAGCGGATTGACAGGGACGGCATCACGTACCTCATCGTCGGTGGAGGAGGCGCCGTCCCGCGCGAGCTGGCCTCGAAGCGCGTCGAGGGGTCGGTCGTCGCGGTCGAGGGTCACAACTTCTACGCCCGGGTCTTGACGACGCGCAAGGGCATCTCCGTCGCCGTCGTCTCGGTTGCCGAGGCGAGCGAGACCACGTTCACTCTGACCCCGAACGAACTCCTCGACTCGTTCTTCCTCCCGTGCGCGCCCGAGCGTCCGAGCATCCCTTGGGCGACGCTTGCGGTGCTCGCCGCTCTGGCGGGGATTCTCCTGTGGGTTGTCGTTCGCGGCAACCGGTAGCTGTTCGACATTGGGGAGCGCGCAACGCGTCATTGCCGCACACTCAGGAAGGGAGGACAAGTGCCTCGTAACGTAGAGATCAAGGCTCAGCTTCGAAATCCGGAGGCCGTTCGGCGGCGTGCCGCGGACCTCTCCGACGCCCCCGCCGTGGTTCTCGATCAAGAGGACATGTTCTTCCGCGTCCCCGAGGGCCGCTTCAAGCTTCGCACCTTTCCCGACGGACGGGGAGAGCTCATCTACTACCACCGTCAAGACGAAGCGGGACCAAAGACCTCCGAGTACTTCGTCCACCGAACGCAGGATCCGGCCTCACTTCGCGACCTGCTCGCCCGCGCGTGCGGCATCCGAGCCGTGGTCCGCAAACGACGCACCCTCTACCTTGCAGGGCGGACCCGCATTCACCTCGACGAGGTCGAGGGCCTCGGCTCCTTCCTCGAGCTCGAGGTCGCCCTGGAAGACGACATGGAGAGCGAGGAAGGCGCAGCGATCGCCGATGAGCTCTTGGACAGGTTGGGCGTGCCGTCGGAAGATCGGGTCGCGTGCGCCTACGTTGATCTCCTCGAGGGGCGGACGGTGTGATGCTTCGTGTGTTCTCCGACGCCGCGGCGTTCCTCGACGTCGTGGAACCGAAGCTCCTCGCGCGGGAGGCGGAGAACGCCCTCCTTCTTGGCGTGGCCACCGCCCTGCGCGACGGACGCCGGTACGGGGACGAGCCGCCATTTCTCGCCTGCACCGTCGACGAGACCGCAGTCGTCGCTGCCGCCGTGCGCACGCCGCCGTACAACCTTCTTCTGGGAAACGCGACACGCTCGGGATGGGAGCCGGTTGCCAAGCACCTGGCGGACACCGGCGTGCACCTTCCTGGAGTGAACGCGGAGAGGGACGTCGCCCTGGACTTCGCCGAATGGTGGTCAACGAGCTGCGGCGTTCGGCACGAGGTCACGATGCGCCAGCGCCTCTACCGGCTGACGGCCGTGGCCTTTCCCGTCGGCGTCCGCGGACACGCACGGTGGGCGGAGGCGAGCGACGCGGAACTGCTCGCGCGATGGACCAAGGCATTCAACGCCGAGGCGATCCCCAGCTCACCTCCTGACGACGTAACGACGCTCATCGCTCGCCACCTCGCGGCTCGCACGCTTCTCGTCTGGGATGACGGAGGCCCCGTCTCGATGGCGGCATCGACGCGATCCACGCCCCACGGCGGCTCCGTGAGCCTCGTCTATACGCCCCCGGAGAAGAGGGGCCACGGCTACGCCTCGGCGTGCGTTGCGTCCCTCAGCCGGGAGATCCTCGAGTCGGGGAAGCGGTTCTGCACGCTGTTCACGAACCTCGACAACCCCACGTCGAACCACATCTACCAACGCATGGGATACCTCCCGCTCGCCGACTGCCTTGAGGTCCGATTCGCCGAGTCCAACAAGAAGATCTAGCGCATCGCGCCCGCGGCGGCGCAGGGCCGGCATCCGACGCATCGTACCCACAAAGGCTGAGGGTCCAGGACTCCCCTCGTGCCCTGGACCCTCTCGACTAGGAGTGTGAGTGTTGCCTAGCTCTCGTACATCGAGAAAGGTACGTCGTCCGGTTGAAGGGGCTGTGAAGACCCTGTGGTCCGGGCGTGTACCACTCGGCGCCCGTACGTCGGCGTTCAGCGGTGTAATCTCTCGTTCCTAGCGGCGTTTTCGCCGCGTCAGACCGACAGTCGACCCTGCCCGAAGAGCTCGAACCGGTCCGCGGTCGCCTTACAGATCGGACAGACGGCCGGCGGGCGCTCACGAGCGCACAAGTACCCGCACACCCGACAGCGCCACACCGGGAGCCGCCCTGCTACCCGTACAGGCGTTGCGTCGGATCGGTTCGCCCGCTCCACTTTGGGCGGCCGCCGTTCGGGCACCGGCGCGAGCGCGCTCTCGCCCTTTCGGATGTTGCTCGACACGTACAGGCCACAGTAGCAGCTCCCCCAGTCCAGGAGGTCGGCGTCCCGATAGTCGCACGGGCAGACGATATCGCGGTCCTCGTCGGCAACGCCCGTCGCCAGCCGGCATGGGCAGGCGGGGTATCCGTACCGCTCTCGGTTCTTCAGAAGCCCCTCGACAAGGTCGCGCACGAACCGGAGATCGGGGTTGAGGTGGTATCCGGCGCCTTCGGCGTCCTGCTCCAGCTGGGCCCGCACCGCGTCGACCGATGGGGAGGGGTTGCCGCTCATGGGAGGAGCGCCCGGCGGATCTCATCCGGTTTGAACCCGACGATGCACGTCCGACCATCGATGACCAGCGTCGGGAACGTCTCTCCGAGCTCGAGCCGATCCAGTTCCCCGATCACGGATTCCCGCTCTTTCCCCGTTAGGAGGTCGACGTAGGCGTACTCGAAGGGCACGCCGAGCTCCTCGAGGAGTTGGCGCGCCTTTCGACACCAAACACACGTCGACAACCCGTAGAACTTCGTCCGATGAGAGCAGGCGATCCGACCCGTCACGTTTCCTTGGGCATCCACGCAACCTCCTCCGTCTCAGGAATACGCCAGCCGTTCTCAATCCAGCGTATCGCTCCTCCCAACGGCAGTCCAATCGAGGGAGCTTGCCCGGCAATCAGCTCCGTTCGTACCTTGGCGGTGAAGAGAGGAGGTGTGCCGATGGTCTTTGCACGAAGAGTTGCTGCAGTTGCGGCAAGGTTGTTGCTCCTCGCAGTCGTGGTGTTTGGAGGGCAGCAGATGGCCGTTCTCCCCATCGCGGTTCAGGGCAACGTGACCGTTGTTAGTCCCGTCTTCTTCGACGCCGGCTCCTGCGCTCAGGCCGGCGGGTGGTTCTGGGTGCGCCCCGACTGCCGGCAGTACGTGGACTGGGTCTTCACGGGGATCGACGCCCGCGCGGTGAGTCCAAACGATCCCTACATCTACGTGAACCTCGACGCCCTCGTTACAAACGGCGTGAACGGCGGAAGCGGATGGGATACGCAGATCGGGCTCGAGATCTGGATCGTCAAGAGCCTTGAAGACGCCATCAGCCTGCCCGAGCCTGTAGGAAAACGCCTCCTCGATCGATCAGCCGTGCTGCTCGAGAACCACTTCCGTCCCCAGATGGAGGCCGACACTCAGGGCGTTGGCTACCAGGCCTGGGCTGATGCGATCCGGATCAGCGCGGAGAACGTCGCCAAGTATTCGGCGATCTACGGGCCCCTCCTCATCGTCCGCGTCACTCGCCTCGGCGCGGCGAATGGACACCCGGAGCACATCGCCGTCAACGCGTCGTCCGTCTCGCTCAGCTATCGTAGAGGTCCCTAGCCGGGATCGGGAGCCCCCCCGAGCACAACACAAGAATCGGGCGCCAGGCTCGGCCTGACGCCCGCTCTTCGAATGTAGAAGCACCCTTAGGTGAGGTTACTTTTTCTGCACGACAACCCAGTCGATCACGAGGTCGCAGTTGAAGTCGTCAATCGTGGCGACTCCGTGGAGCTGCACCGTCCGGTAGTTGCTGAGGATGTACTCGACCGTGTACCGGATGTCGTCCTCGTACCCGTCCTTGTCGAAGTCGCCACGTGCGATGCTCTTGCTCGTGATCGTGACACGAAGGTCGATCAAGACGTTCGCGTCCAGATCGAAGACAACCGAGCCGGCTTCGCCGCAGCAGGCGCCGGGCTCGAGCCAGATCCGGTCGTCGATCGCATCGTCGAAGTCGACGTCCACCGCGCAGTAGGCCGTGGGGTGGTCGTCGGGGCTGTTCGGGTGCGTTCCCGCGGCGATCTCGTCGTCGTCGGAGAAGCCGTCGCCGTCGGAGTCGACCGGCTCAAGGATCGGCGTCTCGACGATCGGGATCAACTCCGAGTTGCACGGGTCCTCGTCGAGCCCGTCGATGTAGCCGTCCGAGTCGGAGTCACGGTTCGTCGGATCGAGCATCGGGATCGACCGGACCCAGAAGTCGACCGGGTCCTCGTCGAAGAGGCCGTCCTCGTCGTTGTCGAGTCCGTCGATCGGATCCTCGTCGATCCGACCGTCGGTGTCGTTGTCGAGCGTGGTGTACTCGATCGCAACGCACGTGTAGTGGACTTCGTAGCCGTCGCTCAACCAGTCGTTGTCCGTGTCCCAATCGAGCGGATTGGTCGGGTTGAACGTCAGTTCGTACGGTCCTTCCGGCGCATCCTCGTCGATTCGGCCATCGAGATCGTTGTCGATTCCGTCGACCGGGTCCTCGTCGACCAGCCCGTCTCCGTCGTTGTCGACGGGCGCGGGGGGGTTGACAAGAAGTGGCTGTCGCTGGAACCGCTCTTCCCAATCCGTCAGGTCGTCACCGTCGGTGTCGGCTGCGCACGGGTTCGTCTCCTCCGGGTCCGGCAGGGACGTCTCGACCGATGAGGTGTCGATGTCGAAGTCGCTCGGCAGGAAGTCGAAGTTCCCATCGTGATTCGCGTCCTCGTACCCGTCCGAAAGCCCGTCACCGTCCGAGTCCGGGTTGAGCGGATCGAGACAGCCGCACGGATCTTGGACGTTGTTTGCCTCAGGATACGTCACCAGAATCGGCCGGCCGAAGAGATCGGTCGGCGGGATCATGTTGGCGCGAGAGGTGGAGAAGGCAAGTCGTTCAACCCCGTCCGCGATAGCGTCCCCATCCGTGTCGTACTGGTTCGGATCGGTCTCTCCGCCGTCCCAGGCGCCGTTTCCGTTCTGATCCTCGCCGAACCCGAACCGGTTCGGGTGATCGCCGATCCCGTCCGGGCTGCCCGTCCTCGTGCTGGACGTGCCGCAGTCGACCAGGCCCGGAGTGCTGCACGACTTGCAGATCGGGTTCACGACGACGCGTGCGTCACCGCTGACCATGAAGGGCGTTCCCGCTCCGCCGTCGCACAGCCCGTCGCCGTCCGTGTCCGCGTTCGTCGGGTTGGTCGTGTTCGAGCCGAACACCTCGACCGAGTCGAGGAGTCCGTCGTCGTCCGTGTCCGGATCGAACGGGTCGGTCGGGATCGGACCGCCGCCGGTCACTTCGTGCCAGTCGCTCCGGCCGTCGTTGTCCGTGTCCCAGTCGTCGGGGTTCGTCCCGATCCCGATCTCCTCCCCGTCGGTCAGGCCGTCGCCGTCCGAGTCCGCGTCGCACACGTTGCAGATGACGTCGTCATACGACTCTCCGTCTCCCGCCTCTGGAACGATTCGCGGGACTCCAGGGGAGTCCGGACCCGCCGGAGTGACGTCGGTGAACCCTTCGCAGTGCGTGTACTGGAGTGGATTGCCGTCACCGTCGATCGCGCCAGGCGGCGTGAGGGTAATGACGGCTCCGTCCATGACCGCGTCGTTGTCGGAGTCCGCGTTGTTCACGTACGGGCACGCCGTGTCCCGGTCACCGCCGAGCACTCCGGCAAACGTCGTCCGAAGCCCCGTGCCTGTGTAGATCGGGTCGCCGCACTCTCCCTCGACCGGGTCGAACAACCCATCGTCGTCGGTGTTGATGTCGAGAGGGTCGCTCTCCTGATCGAAGGTTCGCTGCGGCCAGGCGCCTCCGGTGGCCACAAGCTCATCGGCGTCGGCGATCGTGTCGTTGTCCGAGTCGGCGTCGAGCGGGTTCGTCCCGGTGATGTTCACCTCTTCGTAGTCCGAGAGCCCGTCGTTGTCGGTGTCGGTATCGAGCGCCGGAACGGTAATGGCGAGAGCGCTGCCCGGTGTCGGACTGAACGTGTACATTGGTGCGGCGTCGCAGTTCGGCCCCACAGGGAGGACCGTCGAGATCCCTTCTGGGGTCACGGTATCGAATCCCGGCGCCGTCTCGGCGCCCGGCCAGCCCGTCGCCGGCCGCTGGCTGATCGGCCCGCCGCCGAGGAGCGCTGCTTCCTCGCCGTCCAGTAGGCCGTCGCCGTCGGTATCCGGGTTGCAGGGGTCGGTCTCCCAGTAGTCGCCGAGCCTCTCCGCCTGCGTGTCGATCGAGCCGAGCGTCACCTGGTCCCAGTTCCCGTCGTGGTCGGCGTCCTCCGCTCCATCCTGGAGCCCGTCGTTGTCGGAGTCGTCATCGTTGACGTACGTGCACACAAGGTCGTCGGTTCCGTCTGTGCTCAGGTGCAGGAACCGGTCGCTCCCCGTGCCGTTGTACTCAACGCTGTCGATGAGTCCGTCGTCATCCGTGTCCGGATCGAGAGGGTCCGACACCTGCGAGAACGTCCGCTGCGGCCACGTTCCGCCCGTGACCAGAAGCTCATTCAGGTCGGACAGCGTGTCGTTGTCCGTGTCCCAGTCGAGCGGATCGGTGTGGGTGACGTTCACCTCTTCGCCATCGGAGAGGCCGTCGTCGTCCGAGTCCATGTCCAGCGCGGGCACGGTCTGCGCCAGCCCGTCCTGCGATGTCACGTTCGTCAGACCCGCCCCAAGCTGCCACTCCTCCTGACCGTCGTCGAGTCCGTCGCCGTCGGTATCGGGGTCGCAGAGGTCCGTCTCCCCGGTCCCAGCGGTTCCGGTGGTTCCGATTGTCCCAAGGTCGAACTGCCCGTTCTTGTCCAGGTCCTCGTGGCCGTCCTGCAGTCCGTCGTCGTCCGAGTCGTCGTCGTCGACGTACGAGCAGTCGTTGTCCGGTGTGCCTCCAGACGCTCTCGACGTTCCGAGCCCCGAGCCGGGGTACTCGACTTGGTCTGGGAGATCGTCGTCGTCGCTGTCAGGGTCGAGCGGATCCGAAACCTGGATGAACGAACGATTCGGCCACGACGAGCCGGCGACCGCGATCAGCTCGTTCGAGTCGCTGAGCGTGTCGTTGTCGCTGTCCTGGTCCATTGGATCCGTGTGGGTGATCGTGACTTCCTCGTAGTCCGAGAGCCCGTCGTTGTCCGAGTCGTCGTCGAGCGCGGGGATCGTGGCCGCGAGCGACAGGCCTTCCTGCCCGAACACGGTCGACACACCTCTCGGAGTGACCGCGGTGAATCCCGTGCCCGTCACCGGGAGGCCGCCGAGAAGGGCCACCTCCTCTCCGTCCGTCAGCCCATCGCCATCGGTATCCGGATCGCAGAAGTCCGTCTCGCCGGTCAAGTCGGCCTGCGTCGACGAGTCTCCTATGTCGCCCGTCACGCACGTTCCGTCGCCATCCCAGCTCTCGGATCCGTCCTGCAGTCCGTCGTCATCCGAGTCGTCGTCGTTCACGTACGGGCACCCGGCGTCGATCTCGATGTCGTCCCGGAGGCCGTCGCCGTCGGTGTCCAGCATTAGCGGATCGGCCTGGTCGCGGATCTCCGTCTGGCCCGAGCCCCACGTGGCGTACTCGACGCCGTCGCTCACAGTGTCGCAGTCGGAGTCCGCGACGCAGAAGTCGGTATGGCTGAGGTTCGCTTCGTCGCCGTCCCCGATCCCGTCGCCGTCGCTGTCGAAGACGTTCGGGTTGGGGCGCCGTGACCCTCCGTAGTAGCCTCCGGCCTCTTCGACCTCGTCGTTGTCGCTCATCCCGTCGTCGTCACTGTCCCAGTCCGTAGCGCTCGTGTGCGTCGTGTTCTCCTCAACTACGTCAGGGAGGCCGTCGCCATCGAGGTCGACGTCCATCGCCAGGATTGCGACATCCAGGACGATGCCCGCGCCGGCAACGATCGCCTTGGCGATGTCGCTGTAGGGGATCGTGACCCCCGTCTGCACGATGAGTCCGCCCGTGATGACTCCGTCCGGGATGACGTCAAGGACCAGTGCGGTCGTGTCGAGTCCGAGCTTCACGGCTTCCAGGGCGACCTTGGCTGCGTTGAGGTTGTAGAGGATCTGGGTGATGTGGACGCCACCGGTGCCGCAGCCGTCGTCGCAGTTGGCACCGGTCGTATCGTCTCCCGGGTCGGGAGCGTACTCGCGCTCGAGGTTGATCGAACCGGTTGACCCAAGGTGGGTCCTGTCCGTCGGCTCGTATCGTACCGACACGTTGATGTAGGGCGATCCCGAGTTGAAGGTATCGGTGCAGGTCAGCGTGGCGCCAAAGATCGCTGAACACGGCGTCTCGTCGGGTTCGAGCAAGTGGATGTCCCCCGCAAGGATCGTGTCGCCCCCGGCGTTGTCGTCGTCCTCCGTGACCGTCGCCGTCCACGTGACGTCTCCGGCCGTCGTGCAGGACGCGTCGACGGTAGTGACCGTTGGGCGCCTCTGGATCGCTTGCCCGAAGTACCCCGTGCTGTCGGCGTGGATTCCGTCCGCAGCGGTGTAATCCGCATAGATCGTGTCAATGCCGGCCTCGGCGTCGAGCCCGATGCACGTATACACGAACGTTCCCACGGGGGCCGCACCCAACGGTGGGGCCTGAGTGGCGTCCGCACCGAGGTAGGACGAGTACGCGAGCAGGCCGAGCGGGTTCGTCGGCGTCCCGGCCTCCGCGACGTCTGTCACCGTGACGGTGTACGTGCACCCTTGGTTGACGAGGATCGTGTTGTCGCAGCCGTCAACCGTCACCTCCGTCGGGCGAAGCTCCACCGCCAGCATCTCCGTCGTCGAGCTCTCTTCATACACTGTGGAGCTTGTTCCGAACGTCGCGGTCAGGGTTGTCGTGCCCGCCCCAGTGGGAAGGTGCTCGAACGGTCCCGGCGTGTAGGTGACGGTGCAGCAACCATTGGCGCCAAGCGTCGGGCTGGAGTCGCTGAACGAGCCCGTTCCGTCGGTCGTGAGCACGACTTCCTGCCCGCTGAGCGTCCCCGGCGTCCCCGCCGTCGAGTCGTCCTCGACGCAGATCGACACCGTTACGCCTTGATTGATGTAGGCGATCACTGTGGATAGGAGCATGACGACATCGCACGCGCGCTTCTCAATCGCCTGAGCGAACGTGTCGCTGCCGTCTGCGTAGACGCCGTCGTCGCTCACGTAGGTCGCCGTGATCACGTGCGGCGTGAGCGCCGCGTCCGTCGGGGTGTAGGTGAACTCGAAGTACCCTCCGTCCTCTGGATCCAGGGCGTACGACGTGGGACTCAACGTCCCGTTTCCGGTGTGCGACAGCGTGACCGTCCCGCTTGGCGCCGCCCCGAAGTTGCCCGAGCTGCCCTGGACGGACACGGTCCCGGTGGCCGTTTCACCCGGAACGAGTGGCGTGTCGGAAACGAAGACCGTGACCGTGGCCCCGAGCGCCGCTGTCTCGAAGCTCGGCGCTGTGGCGCTCGACCCGGCGAAGCTCTCGTTGCCCTCGTACACAGCCGTCAGGTTGGTCGTTCCAACGGCCGATGAGGCGAGCGAGCAACTCCACGCGCCGCCGGACAGGTTCGACGCACAGCTGTCTCCGGAGCCCGTGCTGACGACCACAGTCCCCGTAGGGGTCCCGCTTCCAGGCGAGTTCGCGACCACCGTACCGCCCACGGTGAATTCCCCTCCGAGCTCGACCGGGCCCACCGGAGCGGTGGTGATGGTCGTGGTCGTACCCGCCTTGTTGACCGTCTGGGTCAGGGGATTGAGCCCGTTATCGCTGGGGTTGTAGTTGGCGTTGCCGTCGTAGTAGACCACGATGTCGGCGGGACCCTCGATGTGATCGAAGGAACGCGAGTGCGTGGCCTGGCCTGCCGTCAAGGCTACATTGGATGCTGACAGCTCGCCATTCACGTGGAAGTCGACCGTTCCCGCAGGCGTTCCCGACCCGGGAGACACCGCCGATACGGTCGCGGTGAACGTCACCGACTGGCCGGTCACGGAGGGATTGACGGAGGAGACCACGGACACACTCGTGTCTGCCTTGTCGACCGTCTGGGTGACGGGGTCCGAGGTGCTCGAATCATACGTCGTGTCGCCGTTGTACTTCGCAGTCAGGCTGTGGTCCCCGGCCGCAAGGGCGCTCGTCTGCAGGGTGGCGACTCCGCCGCTCAGGGTTTCTGAGCCCAGCGAGCTCGCGCCATCATAGAACGTGACCGACCCCGTTGCCGCCGAGGGTGTCACGGTGGCCGTCAGAGTGACCTGTTGACCGTACACGCTCGGATTCGGAGTGGGCACTAGCGTTGTCGTTGTAGCGGTTCCGCATTCGGCCGCAAGGGAGAACACAAGACACGCGAGAATCGCAACCCACACAGGCGCCGTGTGGTTCGCTCTCCCCGCTCGCGCCGGTGCGGTGTTGGGTCGAGAGCGAGAGCCCCCTTCATGCGTTGATCGTAGTTGCATCGGTCATTCCCCCTAGAACGTCACGCTTGTGCCGAGGCCGGCGCGCGTCAGGCCGTACCGACTGAACGTCGCTTGAACAGAGATCGTTCCGGGCGTGAGGCGGAATGTCAGTTGTGTCGCCAAGCTTGCGAACTTGAACCCGTAGGAGCTGTCCGCGAACGACACGCTCGTCCCGGCCGAGAACAAACCCTGAGTCAGCGACAAGCGCATCGAGAGACCCGTCAATCCGGCTTGGAGGCCCGTGGCGCTCACACTGAACGCGCCCTTCATCACGCCGAGGTTGAGGGACTGGTTGAAGCGCGCGGACAGGGACGTGATCGCCATCTCGTCGAGCAGGATCGCGAAGTGGAAGCACCCGATGCCGCCCGAGAGGCTGATTCCGCTGTACGACCCCGCGTTGGCGAACAGGCCGA
>JBDKUT010000099.1:0-23584 GCA_039679545.1 Thermotogota bacterium | reverse complement strand
CGTAGAGGTAGACGTACCTCGACGAATCCGTCATGTTGAACTGGATCTGGGTCCAGACTGCGAGGTTGTCTCCCTCCCAGATGGCTCCGAGCGCAGCGCCGGTTCCAAACCATGGGTCGGCGGCTGTGTCGGCGTTCACGTCATCGACCATGAGAAGCCCGTAGAAGCGGACCCCGGCGATTGCCGTGCTCAGAGAGGAGAGCCAAGCGCGTAGGGCCGGCGCCGTCGCGTCGAAGTCGGCGATCGATCGGATCGCGAATCCACCCAGCGCTCCGCCTGCGTCGAAGAAGACATCCCAGAGGCCGGTTCTGTTAAGGAGGGCCGTCGAGGACAACCCCCAGCCGCCGATCGAGTAGCCGACCGTAAGAGCCGAGTCGAACCCGCCGAGTCCGAACGCCGGCTGCAGGGCAATCTGCAGCCAGGAAGACCACGTCACGCTCGTCGAGGCGCCGTAGGCGACTCCCGTCGCCAGAAGCACGGTCGCCAGTCCGAGCACCCATGCCCGTCTCTTCATGCCTCCCCCTTGCTGATGGCCGCCACTACGCCTCCGCCACCACGACTGAGAGCGTCTGGGTCTCTCCATCGTCCGTCTGAATAATCAGTTCGTAGGTTCCGGGCGCCAGCGCACTCGTATCCACCTCAAATACGTACCCACCACTGTTCTCATCGTAGGTCGCGACGCCCCAGTAGACAACTCCCGACTCCGAGTTCAAGAGCGAGATCGTGACGATCGCGTCGGAAACCGGGAGTCCGGTCATTGGGTCGGTCACCTGGATCTGCCCAGCGATCTTGTCGCCGACGACGTACGCGCCCTCGACGCCCGTCTGGGTGACAGCACCACCGCCGCCACCGGGAAGCAAGGTCGCGAGCACTTGTCCGTTCGATGGAGTGACATGGAGCGCGCCGGCTCCGGCGACGCCCTGGTACTCAATGTACGTCCCGACGTCTTGGCCCATCCTGGTCAAAGTCCACAGCTGGTCGACGGCGCCGTTCAGACTGCCAGCCAGGCCCGCGTCGATGAGCGCCGTGATGTCCGCGTAGGAATCGTCCGCGTTCTTCGGCAGGTACGGAGCGTAGTCGATCTCGCCAATCGTGCGCGCATCGATGACCGCTTCCTCCTGCGTTCCCCAGAAGTTGTACTGAGCGTCGAGCGTGCCGTCGCCGTTGTTCGTGGCTGTCCCGTAGAGGTCGCACCAGTTGATGTGGACCGAGGCAGCGTCGACCAGATCCGCGACGGTGATGTCGCCGTTGATGCGCAGTCCCTGAAGCGGCAGGCCGATGCTGACACCTCCGCTTCCGATGCTCATCGCGCCTGTAACGGTCGTGTGGGACGCGGAACCCGGCTGGCTCACGATCGTTACCGACTGGGTGATCGGCTCCGACCCGTCGTACGCTCCGTGCTCGACGTAGATCGTGTCAGCGTACCGAAGCTCGGCGCTGTTCGACCCGACGATTGCGGCGTTGAGGTAGCCGTTCGTCGGCTCAGGACCCACGGGAGCCACGATGATCAGCATCGGAGCCGTCACCTGAACGCCGGGCGTGCTTGGGTCGCCGTCTGGGTCAAGGGCCAGCCACGGACTGAACACCACACTGCCGTAGACTGTCTCGCCGAGGCCCGCATACTCCGTGGATCCATCCATGTCCTGGTCAAAGTCCGGTCCCGTGGAGTCGCCCCACCAGTTCAGGGATGCGTCGGCGGGAAGGTCGGAGTAGAAGCCGTTCGCGTTCCCTGAGAAGCTGTTATAGTGCAGCTCGGCGTCCGCGCCATACAGGAGCACACTCCAGTCCGCTCCCCGAACCACGTTGCGGACGATCTCCGCTTCGGCCCCGTCGGCGTAGAAGCCGTAGGCGCTGTCCTCGATGTCGTTCGCGACGGCCGAGCTGTTGTTGCCGTAGAGGATGACGGCCCACTCGGAGCCGGTGACCCTGTTCCCTTCGACGAGGGTCCGGTCCGTGTCGGAGTTGATTCCCATCTGGCAGTCGGTGACGGTGTTCCTCAGGATCTGGATGCCGGGTTCTGCGCCAATGATCAGGATTCCGGTCGACCCCCAATACGTGCCGGTGTACCACACGCCGCTGATGGCGTTGTCTGCGATCCGCCCGCCGGCGCCGCTGCCGACCTGGATTCCGTTCTGAGCGATTGACGCCGTTCGGCCTTCTCCAACCACAACGTTGTTGCCGCTCACGTCGACGGTGAGCCCTGCACCCAGGAGCGCCATGGCGTTCTTCTGAAAGTCGTGGATGCTGCAACTGGTGATGATCAGGGTTCGCGGCGTGCCATCGGCGTTGTAGGCGTAGATGCCCACGCCGTGCTGTGAGCCGCTGAAGGGCGTGTTCTCAATGTTTCGGATCTCAACGTTGTCGACGGTGCCGCCCGCGTTGTAGAACCCGATGCCGACGAAGCGGTAGTTCGCATTACCCTTGCCGAGGCCGTCGACCACCAGGTCCTGGATCAGCGCGTTGTCCGTGTCGTGGACATAGACGATCGGGTAGTTCTTGTTCGATCCGGTTAGGAAGTAGACGGACAGCGTGTTCGGTGCCTCGATGATCGTGCCGCTTCCGGCTCCGACAAGACTCAGGTCGTCGTCAATCACGACCTGCTCCGTGTACGTCGACCCGTCTACGTGCACAACATCCCCATCGTGGCCGGCTTCAACCGCGGCGCGCACCGAGCAGCCGGGCGTCGCGTATAGCTGCGTTCGGTCGACGATGCTTTGGATGTAGCGGCCTGTTGTCTTCAGGTGACCCAACGTTCCTGGATAGGCGGCCGCGGTCGCCGCTTGGTCGAAGCTCGAGACGAAGTACACCCGTTGGTAGGAAGGCGCCTCGTTGTCGTCTCCGAAGAGCGCATAGGAGAACGTCCCCGCAGGAACCGTGACGTCGGCTCCATCAGCTATGTTCGTGCTGAACGTGATCGTCTCCGGCGGCCCGCTTGGGTACTTCCCCTGCTCGAGCTGGAAGACCTCAGTGAACTCGAGTGTGCCTGTGAAGACAATCCCGCTCGTTCCCAGCGAGCTGTAGCAACCCCACGTGGCTACGCTCACGGCCTGCCACCCGTTCCCCCTCGTCGTGAGATTCGAGAGCGTGATGTTCTTGCAGTCGGTCAGCGAGAATCCGTGTCCTCCGTTATTCTGCGACACAACGTTCGACACGGCCATGTCGGTGCTCCCAAGAAGGTCGATCCCTGAGCGGTAGATCTGTTGAACGACGATATCGGAGAGAGCGCCGCCCGATACTTCACCGTACTTGATGCCGTACCGAGGAGACGCTGAGGCCGTCGTCCCGACGAGCGTGAAGCCGGAAAGCGCGACGTCGTTCGCGGTCACGTAGATTCCGCTTGAGTTCGTCCCCGGCTTTCCCGCGACATTGATCGTGACCAACTGGGCTCCTGCACCGACGATGCTCAGCGACTTCGAGATGCTGAGTGTCTCGGCGTACGTTCCCGCTGCTACCGCGATCGTGTCGCCAGCACTCGCCGCGTTGATCGCCGCCTGGATCGTGGTGTACTGGGTGGGTACGTTGATCGTTGTTCCACCTAGCGCGGACCCCGCCGCGGCCGCGACTACGAGCAGGGCCACCCACACTGAGCCCCGCAACGCCCATACCTTCATGCCTGCCTCCTTGCCCTCCGCTCGCTTCGTCATTCCCTGCTTGCCCCCACGATGCTCGCCTCGGTCTCTTGACAGGCCGCGGCTTGCAGTTCGGCCGCGTGCCGAATCGCTTGCTCGCTGGCCCACCCAAGGTCGATCAGGATCTCCCCGAGTAGCTTCCCGCCCCCGCTTGCTGCCTGCACGCCGAGCGCGTTCGTCAGGTGTTCCTCGTCGACCGCTCCCATGCGCTGGAGCACATCGCCCAGACGGCAGGGAGTCGGAACGCTGCGGAGCGTCCTGCGAAGAGAGCTGAGTTGCCGCTCGTATCGTTCATGGACCGACATCGGAACTCCGTGCGCGCACTCAGACCGGTAGGCCGCGGCCAGGTCGTCAAACTTGCGCGCAGTAGATGTCGTGACAGCGCGTTCGTCGATTGTCGTCACGGCTCTCCGCCTTCCTTGCTGCACGTCCGCCGGCTTGGCGCCCGTGGGAAAAGAGAAAGGGGACCCCGCCAAGTCCGGCGGCGTCCTCCGTCGTCATGCCCCAAAGAGCAGCCGAGCCACCACAGCCTGTTTCCCTCCCAGCTCTGGCAGCCCGGCCGACCCCGACTTCCCCCTCGTACTTGCCGTTACCGTGGTCCCGTAGCTTTGTGCCCCTGCGTTGCAGCAGGTTTACCCTTTTCAGAGCCACACCTTTCGCTACCCGCTAGTATATGCTGAGAAGAGTTCGTGTCTACAAAGAAACCTCCTATGTGCGCCCATCTCGCTCTTATATCGGGCTAGGTTCTGTAGCGTGCGATGGTTGGCGGCTTGAGTGTGATGTGCGTCACGGAGTTGCCCGCGGACCGGTTGCGGAAGGTGCGGGAAAGCGGTTTCTCCAGCAAGGTGGTCTTGGTTTTTGGTGACGGCTCTCCGGCGGCCGTGCGATGGAGTTCGTTGGGCGACCACGAACCGATCGGCCCAGGATGAACGACATATGGGTGAAGCAATAGCGACGGACGACAAGAAGTAGGCTGGAGGCTTCGGAAGAGCGAGACGAGCCGAAGTGGTCGCCTAGGCGATCACTTCGGAACGTAGCGGGAGGGGTCTATGTACGATATGCATCTGATCCACAGCACCGCCCCGAGATGGCTGATCGAGGACCGATTGCAGGAGGCGGAGAGGCTTCGCCAGGCTCATCGGGCTGAGTTGCAACGCAAGGCATGGCTTCGGGTCAAGCGGGCGGTCGAGCTTGGCCTGCGTGACGGTCTCGACCAGGGAGAACTGGCGCACGAGCTGAGCACGAGACTCGGGGAAGGGTTTTGGAACTAGTCGGCGTCGCCGGACGCCCAAGAGGCTCCGGGAGGTGGTGCCGGGTTCGCGCCTGGGACGAGACTGAGGGTAGAATACCCGCCACTATCCTGGAGGAGACCGGAACGGTCTGCCCGGCGGCGAGCCGCCCCTCCACAACCTGGAGTCTCGACCATGAGAGTGTTGATCACGGGTCTATTTGAGCCGGCCGCCGTTCACGTCGTCCGCCGACTTGGAGAGCTGGGGCATGAGGTCTACGCCGCTGAGGGCCATCGGCTGGCCTACGCAGGGTTCTCGAAGTACGTCACGCGCAGGGTTCCACTTCCCAACATGCGGTACTCCCCGCACGAATACGCCGAGGCGCTGCTGCGGGAGTTGGAGTCCGGGAAGTATGACTACTACTTTCCTTCCTACGAAGAGATCATCCTGATGAGCCATTACCGAGATCGGGTCGTGGCGGCGACGAAGACGTCGATGATGGAAACGGAGAGCCTGATGGCGTTGCACGACAAGACCCGGCTCGGCGTTCTGGCCGCGGAACTCGGCATCGACTCACCTCAAACGTTCGCGCCGCAAAGCCTGGCGGAAGCGAATCAGACGATGGACTCCGTCAAGCTCCCTGTCGTGATCAAGATGCGCAAAACCTCGGGCGCGGCAGGATTCCGAAAGGTCTACGACCGCGCGAGTCTGAAGAAGGGATACGAGGAGGTCGTGCGCGTCAACAAACTCACAGAGGGCGACCTTCCGATGATCCAGGAGCTGATCGAGGGTCCGACGACGTGCACCCTTCACCTGTGCGATCGTGGCCGCGTGATCGGCGAGGTGATGTACCAAGGCGTTCGCACCATGCCTCGGACGGGTGGGACCACCGTGTGCCGGGAGAGCATGGCGGATCCCGCATGCCAGGCGGCCGCGGCGAGGATCGTGAAGCATCTCAGGTTCAGCGGGTTCTGTGGATTCGACTTCGTGATCCAGGAAGGCACGGGGAAGCCGTTCCTTGTCGACGGCAACTGCCGAATCACGCCGGCGATCGCCATGGCGTATCACGGCGGCTGCGACATGGTGCCCGCATGGCTCGAGATTGCGGCGGGCAACGCCCCCGCGGAGCTTCCCGGAACGCGCATCGGAACCCGAACCAAGATGGGTTTTGGCGACTTCGTCTGGCTGCTCGAGAGCTACCTCGGAAGCTTCAAGGACTGGTCCGGCGAGCGCCAACTGCGGAAGCTTTGGTGGGCCGATCGCCGAGTCCCCGACGACATCTCGAGCCGCCAGGATCCGATGCCGATCTTGATGCTGTGGGTCTACATCTTCGCCAACCTGTGGAAGCTCATCTTCACGGACTTCGACTCGGCGCAGCTGTTCATCTTCCACAACCAGTACGTCGAGGACCCGCGGACGGAGACGACTACGGCGTGACCTCGTGGTAGACGGTGACACCGCGCGCTTCGAGCGCAGCGATGGCGTCCGCCGCGATCGAGCCGGGGAGAGCGGCGGGTGTCCCGCGGAGATCGACCGTGGTCTCGGGACCGAGGCCGTTGTTTGCCACGAGGGGAGCGAGGTCGTCAACCAGCGTCTGTGACAATCCGACGATGCAGAGATCCGTCATCTCGCGGAGGACAGAGATGTCGCGAGTCGGGTTCTGGTCAAGCCAAAGCTTCTGAAGGTGGATGAGCTCGCGAAGCGCCGAGACGTCCTCGATCTCGTTCTTCCACAGGCTGAGGCGCTGGAGGTTCGTGAGCCCCGCAAGCGGAGTCACGTCGCGAATCGCGTTCTCGCTCAGGCCGAGGCCCTCGAGACCCACAAGACCCGCGAGGGGACGCAGATCCGAGATCCGATTCTCTCCGAGGCTGAGCTTCTTGAGTTCGACCAGGGTTGCGACGAAATCGATGTCGTCGATTCCCGTGTTGGGTAGCCCGAGCCACTCGAGGTGGGTCAGTCGGCCGAGAGGGCGCGGGTCGGCGATCGGACACCCGCTCAGTCCCAGCTCGCGCAATTCCAGGAGGTTGGCGAGAGGGCCGACATCCCCAACGCGACTGTCCCAAAGCCCGAGAAAGCGAAGCTGAGTCAGACCGGAGAGCGGCGCGACATCGACGATTGAGTTCCAATCGAGATCGAGCTTCGTCAGGCGGACGAGCCCGGCAAGCGGAGTCACGTCCTCGATCCGATTACTCTTAAGGACGAGCGTTTCGAGGTTCGAGAGACCTCGCAAGGGTCTGAGATCGCTGATGTGATTCTCGGCGAGATTCAGTTCGCGCAGGTTCAAGAAGGACTCAAGGCCGTCGAGGCGCGTGATCTCCGCGGTGACCGCCTCGAGCCGCTCCAGGCGAAGTGCGTCGGTGGTGAGGATGGGGCCGGATTCGATGCCAAGTGCCGCCCGAACGGCGTCTTCCAGGCGCGCGTCGACGAAGGTCACGACATCGCTGGGGCTCGATGCACTTCCGACGGCGACGAGGAGAACGGCGGGCATGAGGAGGAGGGTTCGTCTGACCCAGCGCGTTGGAGGTCGCATACGGAACGAGTCTATCGGCATGCGCTCCACCCGCAAGGGGAAAGGAAGAGGAGGGAGGGGAACGGCTCTCGTTTCGTTTCCCTCCCCCCAGGAGTCAAGGAGGCGTCGTGGTTCTGCATGAATCTCTACAGCTCAGCCTAGTCGTCACCGCGGCGCACGCCTACGTATCCCGTCCGCTCCGCGAAGGACGGGCGTCCCCTCCGCAAGGGACATTCCTCTCATGGTGCGGTAGGGTCATGGGCGGCGCACAACTACGGGGCCCCGACGTCCCCCGATCCGAAGAGCGAGAAGCTGCACCCGCAGCAACAACCTAGGGACTCACCGGCGCGCAGGATCAAATACGCGCTGCCGCACGCGGGGCGGCACTCGGGCGAGCGGCCGATGCAGCCGCAAGGATTGCAGCAGGAAATGAGACGAACCGTATCCGTGATCTCGCCCGCGGAGGTTGTTTCGACGATCAGTCGGTAGAAGCCGTCCGCGACACGCGCGCCGGCATCATCGTCGAGCGTCCACTCGAACACCGTGACGAGCCCGAGGGGAAAGTCGAACGTCACTCGCCGCACCACGACTCCCGTGAGCGTCTCAACGCGCCAGCCCGTGAGGAACGGCGTCTCGATGGTTGCGCGGGCAGTGAAGTAGTCCAGCGGGACGGTGGCGGAGAACTCGATCGTCCGGCTCATGACGAACGTCGTGTAGCACGTAGGATCCCCGGCGGGAGCACAGTTGCAGTCGGCCAATCCCGACAGCCCAACGCCGACAAGCAAGACCGCGACCATCCATCCAACGCGATTCATCGCCACCTCCACGATCCGAACGAGCAACAAGGGGTTCTTCCATCCTCACGAGTCACGTACACCCTCGACCGGCGGAAGTGTCTTCCTTGGTGCGGAACTCGGCTAGTAGGACGTGCCGGTGGCGCTTCTCCTCGACGGCGAGCGAGAAGAACAGGGGCGCGGTCTCGCCGCCCAGATCGGCGAGAAGCTCGTAGAGGGCAGCCAGGGCCTCCTCCCGCCGAACGGCGGCCGCGATGTCGTCGCGCGACAGGAGATCGGTCGGGATGGGGATGTCGACGAGCAGTTCGGCGATGACGGCGGCGTGGGGCGGCTCGGCGCGCTTGGGCGCAATCTCGGTGGGCGAAAGGTGCAGAAGCATCTCGTGATGTCCGCGCTCGGCGGCTCCGAGCTCGGCGAGGATCGATTTCACCCGCGCCGTCGTGGCGTGCTGCCCCCAACGCTTGTACACAAGCTCGGCGGTCTTCTCGTTGGCGGCGGCGAATTCGAGCGCACGCTGTAGGAAATCGATCAAACACCCTCCTCTGGGCTCACGGCAATTGAGGGTCGTCGGAGACGCCTGGGTGGTCCGCCTCCGTTCCGGATCATGCCGCAGAACCCGCACCCGCTCCAGTCGGCCATCACGGGCTCGGGCGCATGGATGCCACTTGGCAGCGAGGGTGTGAGCCAGTACGGTGGAGACGGGAGAGGAGGGCGCTTCGCAAGTTGGGATAACCCATGTACGAGCCCACGGCGAACGGAGAGGGGGGAGGCGGGCGAGGGCCTTTCCGCCTTCCGCTTCAGACCGCGCTCGTTGCCCTCCTGGTTGCAGAGGTTCTGCTTGCAGTAGGCCTGGTTGGGTATGTGTCGTTCCATAACGCGCGTGCGGCCGTCAATGACGTGGCACGGCAGCTGCGGAATGAAGTGACGACGCGCGTCGAGGAGCGCCTGCGAGAGTTTTTGGTGGCGCCGCACGTTCTAAACGAGGTCAACGCCGAGCTCATCGGACGCGGGGTGTTGGACGCCGATGACTCCGAGGCGCTCGCGGCCCACTTCTGGCAGCAGGTGCAGGCGTCGCCGACGGTGAGCAGCACCTACTTCGGGAACACGAAAGGCGGTGTGGCAGACGCTGGACGAGAAGGAGCGGGAGGCCCTCTGTATGTCATCGTGACCGATGACTTCGCAGCAGGTACGTTCCGCAAGTACGCGACAAACGACACGGGTGTTCGGACGTCGCTGCTTCAGGCCGTGCCGAACTTCGATGCGAGAACGCGGTCCTGGTACACCGGCGCGGTGGCGCGGAAGGGACCCACGTGGAGCAGTATCTACCTCCTTTTCTCCGGCCAAGACATGACGATCTCCGCCAGCCGGCCGGTCGTGAATGGCCGTGGCGAGTTGATCGGCGTCGTGGCGACCGATCTTTTCTTGTCGCAGGTCGGCGACTTCCTGCGCGACGTCAAGATCGGAACGAGCGGTCGATGCTTCATCATGGAGCGGTCGGGGCTTCTGATCGCGTCCTCGGCCGACGAGAGTCCGATCGTCTTCGGGGAAGGGGGCCAGGTGCCGCGGAGGCTCGCGGCGCGGGAGAGCTCCTCCCCGATGATTCGAGCCGCAGCAGACACGATCGAAGATGGCAAGGAAGTCGCCGCCGCTGGCGTCGGCGGGCAGTGGGAGTTCGCGATCGACGGAGAGCGCCACTTCCTCCAAGTGTCGACGATTCGGGATGGCTACGGGATCGACTGGCTCGTCGGCGTGGCCATACCGGAGCGCGACTTCATGGCCCGCGTCGGCGCCAACACGCGAGCGACGGTGGCTCTCATCCTGGGGGCAACTTTCGTCGCCGTTGCATTCGGCGCCGCTGTAGCGCGACGGGTCACCCTCCCCATGAGCCATCTCGGGCAGTCGGCTCGAGCGCTCGCCCAAGGCGAGCGGCAAGTCGTGGCGGAGACGAGCCGCATCGCGGAGGTTGCAGACCTCTCCCGATCGTTCAACACCATGACCCGTCAGTTGGAGCAGACGGTCGACAGTCTCCAAGCGGAAGTTGCGGAGAGAAAGCGAGCGGAGGACGGGCTTCGCTCGAGCGAGGCCCGATATCGCCTTCTCGCCGACAACTCGACAGACATGATCTGGACGGTGGACTTGGAGGGACGGTTGACGTACGTGAGTCCGTCCGTCGGGAAGCTCCTTGGGGTTACGGCCGAGAGCATCCTGGGGCTCCCGTTCACGACAAGGCTGACGGCGGAGTCGGCGACCGAGGCCATGCCACGGTTTGCGATGGTGCGGGACCGGATCGCGCGTGGACTTCCGATTCCCTTGGAGGACCGCATCGATCTCGAACTGGTCTGCCAGGATGGATCGACGGTGTGGACGGAGAGCGTGATCGGCCCGATGGCCGGCGATGACGGACAGGTGCGCGGGGTCGTTGGGGTGTCCCGAAACATCACGGCCCGGAGGCGCGCTGAGCAGGAGCGGCTGGCCCTGGAGGCTCAGCTGCGGCACAGCCAGAAGCTCGAGTCGATCGGTACGCTCGCAAGCGGAGTCGCTCACGAGATCAACAATCCACTGACCGGCGTCATCAACTACGCGGACCTGATCGAGCGGCGGGTCACAGATCCGCAGCTGCGTGAGTTCGCGGGGGGCATCAAGACGGAAGGGAACCGGATGGCCGAGATCGTCCGGGGCCTCCTCTCGTTCGCTCGCCAGGAGACGGCGGAGAAGCGGAGGGAGCAGGTGCCGGACATCGTGCGCGCATCGCTCACGCTGGTCGGGTCGATCCTCAAAAAGGATCGCATCCGCCTCCGGCAGAGCATTACCGACGAGCTCCCGTTCGTGCGCTGCAACGCTCAGCAGATCGAGCAAATCATCATCAACCTCCTCACGAACGCCCGCGATGCACTGAATCGCAAGTACCCCGGGGAGGACGAAGACAAGATCGTCGAGATCGTGATCCGGAAGATCGAGAAGGACGGCGAGCCGTGGGTTCGAACCACGGTCGAGGACCGCGGCTCCGGCGTGCCGGCGGACCTCATCGCCCGCATCTTCGATCCGTTCTTCACGACGAAGCCGCGCGACATGGGAACCGGGCTCGGGCTTTCCATTAGCTACGGAATCGCCCAAGACCATGGCGGCGACCTGACCGTCGAGAGCGAGGAAGGGCGCTACACGCGGTTCCACCTCGACCTTCGCGCCGAGCCGGAGTGAGGCCTGCAGACGCTTGGGGTTTCCGGCCTGACTAGCACCCGCTATGCTCTCCGCGGCAGCCTTCCGGAGGCACAATTCAGGCACAAGACGCTAGAGGGGATGAAATCGATGATGCGGTTCAGGATTCTTCTTGTCGTGAGTGTAGGCGTGATGGCTGTCGCTCTTTCGGGCTGTGACTGGCTGTGGCCCGACGTTCCAAGTGACTCCGTAGCCCAGTCGAACCTTGCGCGGGACCTCGATCCCGATGTGAGCGGCGACGCCGCCGCTGCGCTCGCCGCGGGGAACGGGGCGTTCGCTTTCGCCCTCTACGGCAAGATCGCTGCGGGCGACGGGAACGTTTTCTTCTCGCCGTTCAGTATCTCGTCGGCGCTCGCGATGACGTACGCCGGCGCGGACGGCGAAACGGAAGCACAGATGGCCGACGCGCTCCACTTCGACCTCGCCCAGGACGCGCTGCATCCAGCGTTCAACGCCGTCGACCTCACGCTCAACAGCCGCGACGAGCTCGAAGAACCGTACGAGGGCGATGGGTTCGAGCTGTCGATCGTCAACGCGGTGTGGGGCGAGCAGGGATTCCCGTTCCGCGACGGCTACCTCGACGTCCTCGCTGTGAGCTACGGCGCCGGGCTGCGACTCGTCGACTTCTCCGGCGACCCCGAGGGCTCGCGGACGACAATCAACAACTGGGTCAGCGACCAGACGAATGACAGGGTCCTGGACCTCCTGCCCGAAGGCAGCGTCAGCGCGGGAACGCGCCTCGTCTTGACGAACGCCATCTACTTCAAAGCCCCGTGGCTCGACCCGTTCGACGAGGACAACACGAAGAGCGAGTCGTTCACGACGCTCTCTGGGTCCTCGATCTCGCTCGCGATGATGCACCAGACCATCACGGCCTTGTACGCGCAGGTCGGCGACGTCCAAGCCGTTGAGCTGCCGTACAACGGCGGGAAGCTGGCGATGCTCCTGCTGGTTCCGGACGTAGGCGGGTTCGAGTCCTTCGAGGAGGATCTGACCTACGAGAAGTACGAGGAGATCGTCGGCCAGCTCGAGGAGCACCGGGTCTACCTCGGCCTGCCGCAATTCGAGTTCGACTACGCCCTGTCGCTCGTGGACGCGCTCCGCGCGCTCGGGATGGAGGACGCGTTCGACCCCGACGCGGCCGACTTCTCCGGCATCGATGGCGCGCACGACCTCTACATCTCGAACGTGCTGCACAAGGCGTTCGTCTCGGTCGACGAGATCGGTACGGAGGCCGCCGCGGCGACCGCCGTCGTCGTCGACGTGACCGCGATTCCGGGCGAATCCGTGACGCTCACGATCGACCGTCCGTTCCTCTTCGTCATCCGCGACATCCCGACGGACACGATCCTGTTCATTGGGCGGGTTGTGGAGCCGTAGCGTCCCAGTTCGCAGGAGTGGACGAGACAAGACGAGGCCCTGCGTCTCCGCAGGGCCTCGCGCTGTGTGCGGGGAGCTCTCGACACTCCCGATCTCGCTACGGCTTCTTCGCGCTCGCTTCCGGCGTGACGCCGACGGCGGCCAGGACTTCGCCCAGCTTCCCGGCTCGCGCAAGGCCAGTCAACGACGCGAAGAACGCGCTCATGGCACCCTGATCCCCGCCGGTGCCGCTCGACACGTTGACCTCGGGGACGAACGGCTGCTGGCTCGCCGCCAACGCCTGAACGACGTTAACGAGCGTCGTGCCCTCTTTGCCGAGCGCCTCGGTCTGCCGCAGATACCCGTCCGCCTTGGCCAGCGCCACGGCGCGAACCTCGGCTCCCTTTGCGGTGCCGACCTTCTCGAGGTAGGTGGCTTCGCCGTCCGCCTCGCGCATGCGAGCCGACGCTGTGTTCTGGGCGATGTCGATTCCGACGCTCGAACGTGCCAGAGCGGCTTGCTGGTCGGCGAGTCCGCGCTGCTGCTCGGTCGAAATGCGCGCGGTCTCCGCCGCCTGCTGCTTCTGCAGCGTGAGGATCTGCTGGTTCGCGATCTCGCGCTCCGTGAGCACTTTCGTGAGCTCCTCCGGAAGGATGACGTCCTGGATGAAGACGCCGCGCGTATCGACGTTGTAGACCATAAGCTGGTTCATGATGTGGTGGAAGGCCTCTTCCTGCACCTTCTGGCGGTTCTCGATGAACTGGATCGCGGGCATGCTCTGGAGCTTGTCGCGGAAGTGGTTGCCCACAGCCGCCTGCAGGACCTCGTTGACGAGGTTCTCCATCGTTCCGACTGCCGAGATGACGCGCGACGCCATCGTGTCCGGCACGTGGATCTGGACCTGAAGATCGATCTTGAACACGAAGCCTTCGCGGCTCTTGGCCACGATCTGGCTCAGGTGCTGATCCAACTTGTGGGCTTCGGAAACCTGCGTCGCCCAGTTCAAGGTAAGGATGGATGTCGGCACGATCTCTGCGTCGTAGCAGCGCGGGTTGATCGCGTACTTGCCGGTTCGCACCGTTTCTTGCCAGATGCCGCGATGCCCGGGCCGCACGAGCGTGCCGAAGTGGAACGCCTCGCCCGACGTGTCCTGCGGCACGAGCCCGACGTACGACTTGATGACGGCGACCTGGCCCTGTTCCACAACGAGCATCGGAACGAGTTCCACCTCGACCAGGTACGGGTTCAGGTTGAACGTCCCGTAGAGGAGCGGGTCGTGCTGCAGCCCGATCCGTCCGCCGGCGTCGAGGAACGCCTGGAAGTCCTGGTAGTTGTCATGGAGCTTCACTTTGCTGTCGAGGATCAGGTCTGCAAGCTCCGCGTCGGTCGCCCCCGTCTCTTCCCGCTTGCGGATGTCGTCGAACCCGCCGATACGGCAGGCGATGTCGCCGGGCTCGAGCGGCGGCCCCTCGTGCACGCGCACGATGCCGATCACATCGACGAGCTTGACCTTACCTTTCATCGGATCCTCGAACGCGCGCCCGCCCGTCTCTGCCGTCGCCTTCTGGCTCAGCGGCTCGGGGGCTCGAGCTTCGCTTCGGCCTCCTCCGTCGACGGCAAACACGTTCCGCTTCTCGACGTTCTGGATCAGCTGATCGTGGACGTGCAGGGCGCCGACCTCCTGCTGTTCGGAGCCCACGACAACCTGCGGCCGGATGACGACCTGCTTGAATCGCTCCGACGGGAGCGCCCGCGCCTTCTCGAGCGCCTCCTTGGAGATCGGGACCCCGTACATCCCGCTCGCCGTGCGGACGAGGAATGCCGCCGGGTGAATGGCAAGGACCGAGCCGGGGCGTAGCGTCGGCCGCTGCGGCCCCTTCTGACCCCCGTTGTCGACAAACGCGCGAACGTCGGAGAAGTCGCCAAAGATGGGCTTGTAGACTCCGGACTTCTGCCCTTCCTTGAGGCTCCCGCCAACCTGGGCAATCACGACGCCGATTTCGCCAGCAGGAACCTGGACCATGGGATGGCGGGTGACCTTGTAGATCGGCCACAACTTGAACCAGAGGCCGGCCCGGAGCAGCTCGGCCTGGTAGCCTGCCTCGCCGTGGAATGCGATCGGGTCGTCGCCCTTCAGTTTCCTGAAGCTGACGCGCTTCAGCACGAGGCCCACCTGCGTCGGTCCGATGCTCCGAATCGAGCGGAGAAGCACCAACAAGACCAGGAAGCCTCCCACCACGCACACCAAGGCTATCGATAGGTCTGACACGTCGTCCCTCCTCGACCCCGCAGGCCGCGTCTCGCGACCTTGAGGTCATCCGCCGCGACAGGCGCCGCAGCTGGCTGCCTGCCGCACTTCCCGTCGAATGGGCCGGATCATAGTATGAAAGGAAGACAGTGGCAAGTGGTGACATCTTCCTTTAGGACTCCACGGCCCTTACGCACGGTCGGCCTTGTTTGGGTCAGGTGTACCCATGAACCTTCGACGCGGCGTTCCCGACTTACCTGAGGTGAAGGATCTGCGAGAGGAGGACGTGCATGGTGAAGCTACATCGGCTCAGCCAGGGCGAGTTCGATCGCTGGTTCGCGCTCTCCGCCGAGCGTCAGGCGGAGGACCGCGCGTGGGTGAACGGCACCGACCCGAAGGCGGAGCGTGAGCAGCTTGCAGCGATGACCCCCGTGCTTCTGCCGAAGGGCATGGACTCGCCCGACCACGCGTTCCGTGTCGCCCGGGACGAAGCGGGAAGCGAACTCGGCTTCGTCTGGGTCGGCGTAGCTCCCGGAGCGCCTGAAGGCACGTGCTTGCTCTTTGACATCTACGTTCACGAGGCGCACCGCGGCCGGGGAGTCGCCCGCGCGATCCTCGAGCAGATGTTTGAGTCTCTGAAAGGCGACGCCGTCAGGACGGTCGTCCTCTACGTGCGGGCCGACAACGCCCCGGCGCGGGCCCTCTACAGAAAGGTGGGTTTCGTCGAGGACGAGGCTCCCGAAGGGGCCAAAGATCTCCGAATGCGAAAGGCGCTCGAGCCCGACCCCGGAGACGAGCGTGCTCACACGTTCGAGCGTCAGCACGTCGTCGTGAGCGGCCTACCCTTGACGGGAGCCATCCTCGACATCGGCGGCGGCGGGGAAGGCGTCATCGGCCAGATCGCCGGTGACCGCGTCGTCGCCATCGACCGCCTGCGACAGGAGCTGGAAGAGGCTCCCGCCGGCCCGCTCAAGATCGTCATGGACGCGCGCGAGCTCGGCTTCCTCGACGGCAGTTTCCAGACCGTGACCGCCTTCTTCTCCCTCATGTACATGAAGGGCGAGGATCATTGCCGCGTGTTCGAGGAAGTCTTTCGCGTCCTCGCCCCCGGCGGCCGGTTCCTGATCTGGGATGCCGTCATACCTTCGCGGGAAGACAGCAAAAAGGACGTCGTCATCTACCCCATGACGATAGAGCTGCCCGACGGCAAGGTGGTCTCGACCGGCTACGGCGTTCGGTGGCCGGCAGAGGGGCGCGACGCGGCCTACTACGAGCGGCTGGCAAGAGAGGTCGGGTTCACGATCCTGTCCCAGCGCGCCGGCGGACAGCACTTCGCTATGGAGCTCGCGCGGCCCTGACTCTGTGGGCAGCCCGCTGTGCGGAAGAGGTGCACCTACTCCCAGCGGAAGAAGCGAACCGTCAGGACGAGGGAGACCACAGCCCACGCGCCGAGCACACCGAACCGCCACGGGTCGTGGAGCGGCACACCGAAAACGATGTCTCTCAGGAGCGTGTTCACCGGCGTGAGCGGTAGGGCCTTGGCGATCGGCTGGAGCCATTCCGGCAGGAGCGACAGCGGCATGAAGAGCTCGGAGAGCATCAGCATCGGCGTGAACGCCGACCAGATGATGATGTTCGCCGTGCGGGTCGTCCGCGCGACGCTGCCGATGGCGCTCCCGAGTGCGAGGAACATCACCATCGCGCAGACGAGGACCCCGACGAACGCGAGCACCGAACCGAGGATGCGAACCTCGAAGAACCCCATCGCGAGGACCGTGACCACGGCGACGCCGACCACGGTGAACGCGAGCTGGGAGAGCGAGTAGGCCGCGACGAGCGTTGTCACTCTCACCGGCGTGACCCGCAGCCGGCGCAGGACGCCGGCCTCGCGGTACGCCGTCAGCGCGATGGGCACCCCGATGAACGACGTGCTCAGGATCACGAGGCTGATGCTCGCCGGGAAGACGAGGCTCGCGAAGCCCTGGCCGTGGTAGTCGAAGCCGGGGATCGGCATGCCGATGACAACGACCATCAACAGGAACCAGAGCGCGGGGAAGGCGAGCGACCAGAACGTCGTCATCGGGTCGCGCAGGGTGAGCCGGAACTCGCTCCACGCGAGCTTCGTTAGGCCCCTCATTCCCTCATCTCCCTTCCCGTGAGAGCGAGGAAGACGTCGTCGAGGTTCGGCGTCTCCGTGCGGATCCCGTCGAGGCTCAAGCCTTGGCGGTCGGCGTAGCGGATTAGTTCCTGGAGCGTGGCGTTGCCGTCGCTCGTGTAGAGGACGAACACGTCGTCCTTCGGCTCCACACGGGTCACCGCCGGGAGCTTCGCAAACTCCGCCGACGCTACAGCCCGGTTTGTCACCCGGAACAGCACCTTCGTCCCCGCCTTGAGGTTGCGGACGAGATTCGCCGGCGTGTCGAGGGCGATGATCCGGCCATGATCGATGACGGCGACGCGGTCGCACAGCGCCTCGGCCTCTTCCATGTAGTGGGTCGTCAGGAACACCGTCTTCCCGCGGCCGTGGAACTCCCTCAGCAAGTCCCACATGGCGCGCCGCGCCTGCGGATCGAGGCCGGTCGCAATCTCGTCGAAGAAGAGGATCTCGGGATCGTTGACCAGGGCGAGTGCGGTCGCCACCCGCTGCTTCTGCCCGCCCGACAGCTTGCGGAACCGGCTGTTCGCCTTGTCGGCGAGCGACAGCGTCTCGAGCAGCTCCTCGGGATGGGGCAGCGGCTTTCGGTACAGGCTCGCGAAGAGGCTGAGGGCTTCCTTCACCTTCAGGTTCGGTTGGATCGACGTCGCCTGGAGCTGCACGCCGATCCGCTCGCGCAGTTCGACCGACTGAGTTCGCGGGTCGAGGCCGAGCACGCGGATCGAGCCGCCGTCGGGCGTGCGCAGGCTCTCGATCATTTCGATTAGCGTCGTCTTCCCTGCGCCGTTCGGGCCGACAAGGCCGAAGATCTCGCCGACCGCGATCTCGAGGCTCACGTCGTTCACGGCGACGAGGTCGCCGTAGCGTTTGACCACGTGCTCGCACTTCAAAGCCAGGCTCGGCTGCGCCATGGTGGGCATCTTAACGCTTCTTCGAGGGCGACGTCTTCTTCTCAAGCACCGCCGGCCCCACGTCGCGTAGGAACTCCATCGCTCGTGCGTCGTCCTTCTCAGGGCGTCGAAGGGCGCGAATGGTATGCGCCGGTCCAGATCGCTGAAGACGAGGAGCTTGTCGCCCGGTCGGGTGTTGAAGTCCCCCGCGCCTGGGCGGGAGCCACAATCTGCCGGCGCTCGCTCACCGTGCGCAAGTGAACGCGTGCCCTGTCAAGGCGGCCAAGTTGCGCCGGGATCCCCGGCCTGTTCGGGCATCGCCATGGGGGACAGGTTTCGCGTGATTCGGTCACAGCGCACAAGGCGAGTCTCGGAGCCTGCCCTGCTGATCTACAGAACGGATCGGCGTCGAGCAGGGAGATGCTGTTGGAAACGTCGGTATGGTGGCCATCGGGCTGGATGTACATGGTTGTTCAGCCAAGATTGCGACGAGGCGTAGCTCGGTACACAGATTCTCACATCTGTCATCTCAGAAGCATGTGTCAAGACCGGATACCTTAGGCGTGTTATGAATAGGAGCGCTCCTTGTCATCCGACGTGGATACAGTCTTGTGCTAGACGAGGTGGTCCGCCATGGAAGGCCGAGGATTCGGGCTGTTCATCGCTCTCATTGTCGTTGTCGCGCTAGTTGGGGGACCGGCGAGCACAGCGAAAGCGGAGGCGGCGGTCGGGTTTGTCGTCTACGACCTTCAGCTCATCAGCACTACGAGCAAGCTAGACTGGACGAATCGGTGGACGGCACCCGTCGAGGCGGCGACGATCATGGCCTGGTTCCACGGCCACGACTACCCTGACCTGCTCGCCGACCTCAACGGAGACGGGGCGATCGACGAGCTGGACACGATCGAACTGGCGGATCGGTTCGGCAAGACCTCCATGGAGACGGGTAGTCCACGGGGCACGACCGACCCGTTCCTGGTGTTTGGCTTGGCGAAGTACGTCGCTGGGAAGTACCCCGGGGTGTTCGAGCTTAAGATCTACGACGCTGGGTTCCCGGCGGAGTTCCAAAGAGACATCGGCGTTCCGTTCTCCCCGGACGCGGTCCGCGGAATCACGCTGACCCTCAAGCCGGAGCCGAACCACGCGGCCTACCAGAGCGAGCTGCGGGACGGCCAGGGAGTGGTCGTCGGGATCGAGCAACAAATGGATCGGAATCAGTACCTGGCCGGTCGGTCGTTTCTGTTCGACAAGCTAGAGGATGGCAACTACGGAATTGACTTGGCCTGGGCCGAGGACGACCCGTGGCAGCCCGGTGCTCAAGGCCAGGTACTCCAGACGGAGGCCAAAGATACGGACGTCCTCTACCTCAACTACCAGGGGGCCTGGACGAAGGTGGAGTGCATGCTCGCACTCTCCCCGATGCAGAAGCCACCGCAGCCAGTCTCTGGTGGTGAGAGCGCCTTGTCGCAGCCACCCGCTGGCGGCGAGAGCGCGGTATCGCCGCCACTCTGCCCGTGCGGAGGGAGCGGCCCGGACTGCAAGAAGGCCTACGTGGTGAACCACGAGGTCGGCACCGTCTCGGAACTCGACCTGGTGACAGGCAAGGTCACGAAGACTATCCCGGTGGGCAACGGACCCTATGCCATTACGATCAGCGGGAACAAGGCCTATGTGGCAAACTACCTTGACAGCACGGTCTCCGTGATCAATACGACGACAGGCACGGTCACGAAGACCATCACAGTGGGCTGGGGCCCCCTTGCCATCGCCACCAGCGGGAACAAGGTCTATGTGGCGAACTACTACCAGGACAATACCGTGTCCGTGATTGACACAACGAGTGACCAGGTCACGAAGACCATTGCAGTGGGCGGGGGCCCCAGTAACATTGCGATCAGCGGGAACAAGGCCTATGTGTTGAATCACCTCGACGGCACCGTCTCGGTGATCGACCTGGGGACAGGTAGGGTCACGCAAACCATCAGGGTGGAGAGCGATCCCGAGGACATCGCGATCTGCGGAAGCCAAGCCTTTGTGTCAAACGGTCCCTCCAACACGGTTTCGGTGATCAACCTTCTGACGCAGACGATCACCGCCACCGTCCCAGTGGGCAAGAACCCCTGCGCCATCGAGGTCTGCGGGGGCAAAGTCTACGTGGCCAACTACGACGACGGTACCGTCTCGGTGATCGACATCCTGACGAGCGCAGTCACAGCCACTATTCGAGTGGGCAATGCTCCCTCGGCCATCGCGACCTGCGGGGACAAGGCCTATGTGACCAACTCTGGCGACGGCACCGTCTCGGTGATCGACGCCGCGACGGGCACCGTCACGGCCACGCTCCCAGCGGGCAGAACCCCCAAAGCCATCGTGATCGGACCGTAGGAAACCCTGGGCGGGTCGGAGTCGTCCGTCTTCGGGCCGCCCGAAGTGAACGCTGGGCTCGGAACCGAGGTGGGGCGAAGCGACGGGCCGAAGAGAGAAAGGGCGAGGGCATGGCTCCGGGGGACGACGGGGTCTGGACGACGGGGTCTGGTCTTGCAATCCAGCACTAGGTTCTGGCGAGGGTTGTTGGGCTGAGGCACCGGGCCTACGAGAGATAAGCTCGTTTAGGTCTAGACTCCCGCGGCGGCGTCTTCCGGTTCTCTTGTTTGGCACCTGCAGCATCTCGCCGATCACGGAGACAGCGATCTCGGTCAGCGGCTTTCTGGTTCTCCCACTTGGGCTGCCGCCGCCACCGGTAGGTGAGAGCTCCGGCGGGCTGGAAGCCGAGGTGCTCGTAGATCGTCTTTGCGGAGATCGAGACGTCGGTGTAGAGCGACATCCGCTTAATCCCTTGCTCACGGCAGGGGGCCACCGCGTCACCAGAACAGGCGTTGCCTGTGGCTTCGTGGTGCCGTCCAGCATTCTGGAGCGAAGTTCTGGCGGTGGCTAGGCGACGGCGTCGCATCCCAGAAAGAGGCTCTAGTCTCGCCCCTGGTCCTCGCGGCAGTGCCTTCCGGATCTCTCGTTCATGACTTGAAGGATCTCGGCGATCACGGAAACGGCAATCTCACCCGGGGACTTCCCGCCGAGGTCGAGGCCGATCGGCGCGTAGACGCGCGGGTCGCTCTCCGGGTGGAGTCCCTTCTCGCTCAGACGCTGGAACAGGACGGAGACCTTCCTTCGCGATCCGATCATGCCGATGTAGGCTGCCTCGGTCCGAAGTGCCGCCTCGAGACACTCTTGATCGAGCACGTGCTCGCGCGTGACGATGACGACGTACGTGGTGGAGTTGGCAGTGTCAGCGCGGGTCGCGCGGTCCGGCCGCTCGACGAGGATCTCCACGGCTCGAGGAAACCGCTCACGGTTCGCGAACTCCGACCGGTCGTCGGCAACGACGTAGGGAAGACCTGCGAGCTCCGCCGCGCGGCCGAGGGCTTGTGCGACATGACCGGCTCCTAAGAGCAGAAGCCGGGCGCGGCTCTTGAACGCTTGGAAGAACGCCTCCGCGCTCCCTCCGCATTCCATTCCCGATCTTGGCGTGAGGTCGAAGCTCTTCCTTGCGGTGCCCCCTGTCTTGAGGGTGGCTAGGGCCTGTTCGACACACTGGGCCTCGACCTTGCCGCCGCCAACGGTTCCGACGATCGAGCCGTCGCCGAACACAAGCATTTGCGCTCCCGCGTCGTTCGGGGTCGAGCCCGAAGACGCGATCAGCGTCACGAGAACGACGTCGCGCCCAGAGGCGATGGCCTCGTCCAGCACGCCGAACAACCGCTGTCCCTCACTCATTGTCTCCCTCCATCAGGCGTTGGTACTCCTCCGGCGTGTCTACGTCAAGCGCGACGAACGGGCTTTCGACCTCGACCTCCCGGACTGTGACGCGCGGATGGTGCATGACCCAGCGAAGCCCCTCATCGAGCGGCCCCTCGAAGCAAAGCGGCCAAGCGCGCCGGTCGAGGAGGATCGGGTGCCCGCACCGCTCTCCGTGACGTGGGATGACGACGTCGGCGTCGGACGCCTTCCACGCGCTCACGACGGCTTGATACACCTCGGCCGGAACTGCGGGCTGGTCCACGAGCGCAACGACGGCTGTTGCCGCCTGCGGATTCACCTGCCCGAGTCCGATTCGTAGTGAAGAGAGCATGCCGTCCGACGGACGTGGGTTCACGGCAAATGCACACAACTTCGTTCCGATCACCTGTCGGATCTTGGCGGCATCCGCTCCGACGACGACCACGATCTGATTCACACATGCCTCTTGCATCCTGTGGCACACGGTTTCGAGAAAGCTTGAGCCACGGAACGGCAGGAGCGCCTTCGTCCTCCCCATGCGTCGGGAATCTCCCGCGGCGAGCACGATGCCGACGACTTCCCTCTCGATCCGCAAGCGATTCGCCTCCTCAGCGGGCACATCTTACCAGCGTCGGTGGCGGGAATGTTCGGCCCGGATCCCCTTCACGCTGGGTTTCAAGACGGCTAGACTGGAACCAGTGTAGGACGAATGAAGGAGGCCTTGTGAGTCAGCTCTTGGATCCGCTCAGCGCAATGATCATCACGGCGGCGGGGATCACGGTGATGTCCATCATCGGCATTGCGATGGACAACGTCTGGGGATTCGTGATCGGTCTGTTCCTCGTGCTCGGACTCGTCTTCGGCGGGATCATGAGGTACCGCGCCAAGGACATCACGACGGCAAAGTACACGTGCCTTGCAGTGACGGTCGTCGGCTTCATCCTCGGGTTCATCAACCTGTTCTTGGGCAAGCTGGCCGTCGCCTTCGGCCTCATCGACTGGCTCCTCGTCGTCCCGACCGGGTACGCCTGGTACAGACTGCAGACCGGCAAGTAGGAAGAGGGCCGTACCGCGGCATTGCGATGGGGCGCGCCGTCTCGCGCGATCGCTGCATTCCGCTCGCATCGAGGGATGGCCATTGTTGTGTAGGCAGTGAGGGGGGCGATGAGGGAGGAAGATCACAAGGTCGTTGGCCGCGGACGAACGGCCGAGATCCTCGCGTGGGGCAACGGTCGGGTGATGAAGCTCTACCTTGCGGGGAGCAGCAGGGACTACGTGCGGCGCGAGGCGGAGGTGTCGCGCCTTGCCCACCGCGCCGGGCTCCCAGCCCCTGCGGTGTACGACTCAGACGCGCCGGACGGCGTCCACGAGGTCGACGGACGTCTTGGCATCCTCTTCGAGCGGATCGACGGCACGACGATGATGCGCGACCTGGGTGCGCGCCCCTGGATGCTGATCGCCCATTCGCGCCGGCTGGCGGTTCTGCACGCCAAGATCCACTCGGCGCCAGGCGAGGGCCTTCCGCCGATGCGAAACCGCATCGAGTGGAGCATCGAGCGCGCGAGCGGGTCGATCAGTGAGCGCGCACAGCAAGCGGCGCGGGATCGGCTCCGTGCGCTGCCTGACGTGCGGCAGGTGTGCCACGGCGACTTCCACCCCGACAACGTCATCCTCACCGCCCGGCGCGGCCCGGTCATCTTGGACTGGATGACCGCCACCAGCGGCAATCCCCTGGCTGACGTGGCGCGCACCAGCCTGCTTCTGCGCCTCGGTGTCGCCCC
>JBDKUT010000098.1:0-37075 GCA_039679545.1 Thermotogota bacterium | reverse complement strand
CCGACCACGTCGAGGTCACAATCAACCGTGCGCCAACCTTGTCGGCGATTCGCACGGCGGCGTCACTGATCGCGTCGGTGACCGGGTGTGGGTGCTCGGCCTTTCGGGTTGCGACGTCGTCGATGTGCCACGGCATCTGGCGCTCGGCAAGGATGGCAATCTCGCGCATCATCGCGGCGGCCTGAACGGGGAACCGGCCGGTCGCCGTTTCGGCGGACAGCATGACGGCGTCCGTTCCGTCGAGGATAGCGTTCGCGACGTCGCTCGCCTCGGCGCGCGTCGGGCGCGGGCTGTCGGTCATCGATTGAAGCATTTGTGTCGCTGTGATCACTGGCTTCCCGAGTCGATTGCACTGACGGATGATCGCCTTCTGGTGCATCGGAACGTCCTGGGGGGATATCTCGACTCCAAGGTCGCCGCGCGCCACCATCACGGCGTCTGAGACCTCGAGGATGTCGTCGAGGTTCTCGATCGCCTCGGGCTTCTCGATCTTGGCGACGATGCCGACCCCCGCACCGCCCGGGAGCGCCGCGAGGAGCTCTCGGAGTCGGCGCACATCGCTCCCCGCTCGGACGAAAGACAAGGCCACGTAATCTGCTCCGCAGGCGACGGCCGCTCTCGCATCGTCTTGATCCTTCGGCGTGAGCGCCTCCAGCGAGCCTCCGGTCCCCGGCGCCGCAATCCCCCGACGAGAGGAGAGCCTCCCGGCCACTGTGATCTCGGCCACGAGAGCGTGGAGACCGACCTCGCGCACGATCGCCTCGGGCTCCCCGTCCCCGAACACGAGCCGTCCCCCGGGTCGGGCACCTTCGATCAGCTCCGGATGCGGCAGAGGGAAGCGGCCGCGGGAGCCGTCGGCTGCGACATCGCTGGTGAGCGTGATTCGGTCGCCCACAGCGAGATCGAGGGAGCGAGCAAGGTCCCCAAGACGAAGCTTCGGCCCCTGGAGATCCGCGAGGACGGCGACGACGGCGCGCTCTGAAGCAGCGACTTGGCGGATGCGGCGGATCGTTTCTGCGTGCTCGTCCGCCGTCCCGTGAGAGTAGTTGACGCGAGCGACGTTCATTCCGGCCCGCACGAGCGCTTGCAGGGTCTCGGGGGCCCGTGTTGCGGGACCGATCGTGCAGACGATCTTGGTTCGGTTCGCGCCCAGTTCCGTCGTCATGCCTTCTAGTCTACTGCGAGGCAGGCTTCGCGTACCCGATGGCCGGCTTGCCCGGTCGGGCGGCGCGAAGGGGCCGGGATCTAGAGACCCAGCTCCTGTCTCAGCGCCTCCCGGCGAGCGGCGTGAGGCCCTAGGGGCGGCGCCCCCGGGTCCGACAAGAAGTGCTGGAGCACGTCGGCATCTTTCAGAAGCTCGGAGAACGCATCGTGGACGGCCGCCTTGTCGCTGTGGTGGGCGACGGCCGAACGAACGGCCTCGATCTCCACGTCGGTGAACGCCCCCAGACTCCGGAGGACCTCGCTTGCGCGGCGAGCGCCTCGGGTCGCGTGGTCGTCTGACATGCCTGTCTCGTAGGTCGCGAGGTCGTGGAGCATCCCCGCGACCGCGGCAAGTTCGGCATCCTGTCCGCGTCGCAGGGCCAGTAGGGCGGCCGCCGCGGAGACGCCGTAGAGGTGGACGAGTCCAGAGCGGCGATCCTCGAGGTTCTCGGTCCCATCGAGGATTTCGCCGATGATCCCGCGCAGGCTCTCCAATCGCTCCATTCCTCCGAGAGGATACGCGACGCTCCGACAGGACGCATCCGCGCTGTGGCCGAAGCGTCTCCCTGTACAATCGGGTCAAGACAACGTCGCGATCCGAGGAGCGTGGACATGGCCGAAGAGACCAAGAGCGCCGAGACGAAGAAGGACGGGGAGTCAAAGGAGAAGAGACGAAGGCTCCTCGGCATCGAGCCCGTCGAGACCCATCACGAGCTTGTGCTGGGAAATCGGCGACTCCGCTACACCGCACGGGCGGGGGCTCTGTCGCTGAAGGACGAGTTCGACGAGACGGAGGCGGAGATCTTCTTCACCGCGTACGAGCTGGACGGCGTCGAGGACCGCGCGGCGCGGCCGCTCACGTTCGCCTTCAACGGGGGACCGGGATCGGCGTCCATCTGGCTCCACCTGGGAGCGCTGGGCCCCAAGCGCGTGCGGATGGAAAAGGAAGGTTGGATGCCGCGGCCTCCGTTCCTGCTTGATGACAACGACCAGACGTGGCTCGACCAAACGGATCTCGTGTTCGTGGACCCCGCAGGGACCGGGTACAGCCGCGCCGCCAAGGAAGAGCTGGACAAGAAGTTCTGGAGCTTCCAGGGCGACATCAACTCCGTCGGCGAGTTCATCCGCCTCTACCTGACGCGGTACGCCCGGTGGACTTCGCCCCTCTTCCTCGCCGGGGAGAGCTACGGCACGACGCGGGCCGCCGGACTCGCCGGCCATCTCGTGGATCGCGGCATCACGTTCAACGGGATCTTCCTCATCTCGACCGTCCTCGATCACCTCGCCATCCGCTTCGGACGCGCCAACGACCTTCCATTCCAGCTCTTCGTCCCGACCTACGCTGCCACGGCGTGGTACCACAGTCAGCTGCGGGAATCCCTTCAGAGTAGGCCGCTCGGCGACCTGGTGGCGGAAGTCAAAGCGTGGTCTGAAGGTCCGCTGACCGCGGCACTCATGAAAGGGGATCGGCTTGGCGATGGAGAGCGGCGGGCTGTGGCGAGGAAGCTGGCGGATTACACCGGCCTCGACCTCGAGTACGTCCTCGGCTCCAACCTGCGCGTGGACATCTTCCGCTTCTGCAAAGAACTCCTGCGAGGCGAGAAGCGCAGCGTCGGCCGCCTCGATTCCCGCTTCCGGGGCGTCGAAGCCCTCGCCGTGACCGAGGTCCCCGAGTTCGACCCGTCGATGCACGCGATCACGCCGCCGTACACGTCGACGTTCTGCCACTATGCCCGCACTCGGTTGGGGATCGAGACCGACCTCGTCTACGAAACCCTGTCGAACACGGTGAACGAGAAGTGGGAGTATGAGAAGGGATACCTCCCCGCGACGGGCGAGACGTTGCGCGCGGCGATGGCCAAGAACCCGTACATGAAGGTGTTCGTCGGGCAGGGGTACTACGACCTCGCCACCCCGCTCCTCGCAACGGAGTACATGGTGAGCCACATGAACGTCGATCCAGAACTGCGCGCAAACCTTGAGATGCACACGTACGAGGCCGGGCACATGTTCTACCTCGACCTGGATTCGCTTGCAGCGTTCAAGGCGGACGTCGACGCGTTCTTCGCGCGGGCGAAGTAGACAACCCGGAGATGCGGACCAAGTAGAGTCTTCCTCCTCAAGGAGGCGGCATGGACTTGGTCCGAAAGCTCGGCGGGACCCTCACGTACCTCTCGCCCTTGGAGCCGCAGGCCGCGGAACTGTGGTACCGATGGCACAACGACCTCGAGACGGGGCTCCTCGCCTCGAGTCCCGGCCATCGAACGCCGGGAACGCTCGCGGAGTACCAGCAGACAATTGCCCGGTTCCTGGAGCAGAAGGCTCACGCCTTCCTGATTGTGGATGCGATCGGCCGTCGTCCGATCGGATGGTGCGCGCTCTTCGTCGCCGACGTGCCAAACCGGCGAGCGATGCTCTCCGCGTTGATCGGTGAGAAGGAGTACTGGGGAAAGGGATACGGAGAGGATGCGCTGCGAGTGCTGATTGGGTACGGATTTCACATCGTGAACTTGAACAGCATCGAACTCGTCGTCCGTGACGACAACGCTCGCGCCCGGCGGTGCTACGAGAAGCTCGGCTTCCACGTCGTCGGCAGGAAGCGCCAGGCGGTGATCTTCGGCGCCCGCAAGTCCGACCTGCTTCTCATGGACCTTCTCGCCGAGGAGTACATCGGATCTTCGCCGATTCCTACTTAGGAGAAATCCCGGCAAGCGCGCCGTCGCGTCCGAGCGCGGCGGCGAGGCCCGCGGCCGCGGATCGAGGTTCTTGCTTTCTCCCCGCCCCGTTCAGTATTCTGAGAACTCGTACCGGTGGGCGAAGGCAGGAACGGGGTGAGGGGTCCCTCCATCAACTACGAAGCTTTGTTGTCCCGGCTTTCCGCTGCGGACTACGACGCGCTCGTCGCTCGACTCGGGAAGGCGCTTCCCTCGCTCTGGCTGCGCGCGTACCGAAGAATGACCTCGGCTTCGGCGAACTCCGTGCGATTCTCCGACGGTGGGTTCGAGTTCCTGTTCGATCACGCCTCTGCTCGGACGACGGGAGGAGGCCCCCGCGGCGACGATGGGGTGGAAGATCGCATCATTGTCGCGTTCGGCCGGTCGCGCCCCACGTGCGCGCGCCAGGAAGGGCGACGAAGCGGACTCCTTGGCGCGTCGGCAGCGATCTTCGGCGGACGGGCCGACCGCCATCACATTTCCGGCGGCGTGCTCGGGGGAACCTTCGACGGGTGTCTCTACCCCCAGCGCCGGGACCTTCGGCGAGAGGGATCGGTCGATGGGCGCGCATTCCGCGCAATGGAGCGCTACTGCATCGAGCACCCGGGCACGTTCGCGTTCTCTCGCCCCATCTACGATTCCCCGTCGTGGTGGCCGCGTGAGGTCGAGCACGGCCTCCTGCAAGACGATGGGATGCTCTGGGTCCAGAGCTTCGACAATACTCCGGCCGCCGTTCGCATCCCGTTCCTCGCGACGGGACGAGCCACCCTGGTCGGAGCTCGACGCGCCTCGGCGCCCGAAGAGTGATTGAGGTCCGTTCTGAGGCATCCTCCTCCTGCCGAGTCATCGATTCGCCAACGCCGGTCCGATGCTTTAGGATCGGTTCGAGAGGCCATGTGCATGGACGGGAAGCTCCATCCTTGGGGCGTGACGCCAAAGCAGGCGGCCGGAATTCAGACGGAGCTCCGCTACCGGCTCAGTCTTACGTGGGACGAGCGCGCCGTGAACCTCGTCGGCGGAATCGATGTCAGCGTTGTCCGAGACACGGCACGGGCGGCGGTCGTCGTGCTCGGATTTCCGGACCTCCACCCCCGCACCAGCGTGACCGCCGAGATGAAGACGCCGTTTCCATATGTGCCGGGACTCCTCTCGTTTCGCGAGGGCCCCGTTATTCTTGCCGCGTGGGAGAAACTCGACCGGAAGCCGGACCTCGTTTTGTTCGATGGCCAAGGCACGGCGCACCCGAGAGGGATGGGAATCGCCGCACATATGGGACTGTGGCTCGACGTACCGACAATCGGGGTCGCGAAGTCGCGTCTTTGCGGCGTAGCGATGGAGCCGGGCCCCCATCGCGGCGCCGTCGCCGATCTGCTCGACGAATCTGACCCGAGGCACGTCCTCGGCGCCGTGGTGAGGACGAAGGACAACACGCACCCGGTGTTCGTCTCCCCGGGACACCGAATCGACCTGGCTCACGCCGTTGAGTTCACCCTCCGGTGTGTGGCAAGCCATCGGCTTCCCGAACCCACTCGCTGGGCCCATCACGTCGCCGGAGGCGGCGCGCTCACCCCCGCACAACCTGGTTAGGAAGGTTCGGAACTCCCCCTGGTAGACGGCCTCCACCTCTCGTAGAATAACAGGGTACTGAATGCTGCCGGCGTCGGATCTTCAGGTTCGCCGGCGCGAACTGCCAGGACCTAGGGAAAGGTTGCGATGGGAAAAGGACTCGGCCCATGGACGGGGTGCCAGATACCAACAAGGATCACGTTCCCTCCACATCAGTCTCACACGTCACGCACGCCCAGGTGGAACAGTCCATGAGTTGAGGTGTAAGGACAGCAGAGACGTTCTCAGAAAAGAGAAGGGGGAGTCATGCCTAAGAAGGAACTCGTCGACAAGCTCAGCATCTACGTGCCGAAATCGAAGGTTGCCCAGCAACCCGTCGAGCGGCTGATGAAGGTCGGGGCCAAGAAAGACCGGTCCGTAAACTACCTCGTGGTGGAAGCCATTTTGCAGTACCTGGACCGCGAGGAGAACAGGAGCTAGTCGCTAAGCGGCAAAGGCTGCCCGGAGCCCGGGCAGCCTTTGCCGCAGTACTCGCAGCTCGCGGAGCCGAGCCGCACGCTTCGGGGTCGTCTCGCCCGGCATCGTTGCGAAGCCTCGGCTCTTACTTGTCGATCATCTTCCGCACAGCCTCGGCCATCGCGACCTGCGATTTCGCATCAAGCCAGGCCAGAACTTTCCGCCAGGCAAACGGGATTCCGGCGGCCAACATGACGGCTACGAGCCCCCACGCGGACGCAGAAACCAGTCTGGCAATTCCTTCCATCCTCTCACCTCCGCGGAATGCCCTTCTCGGTTCCCGTCAGAATACCCGACGAAACCCGCGTCCGGAAGGCACCACGAGCCTGCAGCCATGGGACAGGCAGGCCCGGAGACCCTGCCCTTGCGCCGCCGCTCGATTGGACTAGTCTTACGACCGGGCACGAGAGAAGGGGGAAGAAATGAGACACGCACTAGTTCTTGGGGCATTGCTGCTGCTGGTTGGGGTAACGGGCGCGGCTCAGTACCACTATGCGTTCTACTACAACGCTCTGGGGGAGAGGGACCTCGAGATCAGCTTGATCAGCACGGTTCCCGACATGTCCCAGTACACGATCGCCGTGCACGACGCGTATGGCGCGGAAATCTGGTCGTACTCCGGGGAACTCGGACCGGGCGCGTCCGATGTCGTGAGCCTTCGCAGTCGTGTAGCGGGGATCCCGTACGCGTGGGGCGTTGTGACCATCGACGCGAGCGGTCGTTTCCTCATCGGCCTCGAGTACTCGGTGGGCGGAGTCCTCGTCTCGACCGACACCGTGTCGAGCGAGGTACCCGTTCTCGATCCGTCGGAACCGTTCTGGCTCGGCGCTTACTACACCCAGGTTCGTGATGCGTCGACAACGTACGTACTCTTGAACCCCTGGAACGAGACCGTGACCTGCACGGTGACGGTGTTCAACTCTCTCGGGGCGGCGGTCGACAAGCGACAATTCACGCTCGCGCCGTTCGAATCGGAGGATGTTGGACTCACGCCCATCTTGGGGCACGGAAGCCTTCTGTGGGGCCTGGTCAACATCCGAATGGAGGGCCGCTCGGTGATCCTCGGCCTGGAGTACACGGGACGGGGAGCCAGCGGGCTTGAGGTCGAGAACGTCACGGAGTACTACTACTGAGCGGAACACTTTGGACAAATCTCCGCTCGGGAAGCAGGGGATCGGGAGCTGAAGAGGAAGGAAGGGCGGCATAGCCGCCCTTCCTTCTCGCGAACCCATCCGAAAAGCAGGCTACTTCATGACTCCGACCTGGACGTTCCGGAATCGCGCCGGAGCTGCTCCATGACCGGTGTGCGCAACTTGGCCCGGCTGGCCCTTCCCGCAATTGGGGGTTCCCCAAACGTGCCAGTAGTCCTTGTTGCAGATCGCGTCGCAGCCTGCCCAGAACTTGGGCGTCATTCCCGTGTACGTCGCGTTCTTCACGATTCGGCCGAGCTTGCCCTTCTTGATCTCGTAGGCGAGCTCCGTCCCGAACTGGAAGTTCAGGCGTTTGTCGTCGATCGACCAGCTCTTGTTGGTGATCATGTAGATCCCGTCGTCGGTGTCGGCAATCAGGTCGTTGAGTGTCCACGTGCCTGGAAGGAGGCTCACGTTGTTCATGCGGATGATCGGGATCCGGTTCCACCCGTCGGCTCGCATCGCGGCGTTCGAGTGCGCCGGCGCGTCCGGATGGATCCTGCGCAGCTGGCTCGCCGTCTCGCGCGAGGTTAGGTACCCGACGAACTGGCCGTTCTTGACGATGTCGGTCGTCTGCGCTGGCACACCCTCGTCGTCGTAGCCGTACGTGCCCAGGCCCCCCGGCGTCACAGCGTCGGAAACGATGTTCACGATCTTCGACCCGTACTGGAAGTTGCGGAACTTCTCCGGGGTCAGGAAACTCGTTCCGGCGTACGCTGCCTCGGTGCCGAACACCCGATCGAGCTCGATCGGGTGGCCGCACGACTCGTGAACCTGAAGTCCAAGCTGCGGACCGTCGAGGATGATCGACGTGACGCCGCTCGGGCATTGGGGTGCCGACAGGAGCGCCACCGCTTCCTCGGCAATGCGGCGGGCGTTGCCCGGGAGATCCCACGTCTCAACGAACTCGTACCCCCCCGTTCCCTGATGGCGACCGAACGAGTTCGGGTACGAGCGCTGCTGCATCTCCCCTTCGGACACGGCCGTCACGACGACACCGGCTCCGCTCTCCGTAAGGGTCTGCTCGATGTAGCTCCCCTCCGTACTTGCGAAGATCTTGTGGTTCCGCTCGAATCCGAGAGTGTTCTCCACTACGCGCACGCCGGGAACAGCGCGCGCCTCCTTGTCGGAGCGCAGGAGGTAGTCGATCTTCTTCTCGAGGGACACCTGGAACGGGTCGATCTTCATCGGCGTCGTGTAGGTATCGACATGGCTCTCGGCGGGTCCGAGATCGACGTCGGACGCTTTGCTGATAGCGCTCGCTTTGGCGATCGCGACCGCCAGCGCCGCCACGCGGTCGATCTCCGCGTTCTCGAGACGATGGCTGCTCGCGAATCCCCACGCGCCGTCCGCCACGACCCGAATCCCGAACCCGTACGTGTCTCCGAGAGAAAGGGTTTGAACGACTCCGTTCTTTACCTCGATGTTCTGGGTCTCCCGGCGGACGATGCGGATGTCGGCGTACGTGGCTCCCTTCGCTTGGGCCTGGTTCAGTGCACGATTTGCGTAGTCTCGCATGGTTCTCCTTTCTGGGAGCCCTAGTCGGTCGTCCCGGTAAACCGGAAGTTGCGGATCTTGGCCGCTGGAGCGCAGGTTCCAAGGGAATTCCACTCGTCCTTCAGCAGCACAAGGTCCTTCCCCAGGGCTTCGATGTTCGAGAACGCCTCGAGAATGCTCTGCGTGAATCGGAGGTTGCGGAGCGGACGAACGATCTTCCCGTTTTCGATCAGGTAGGTCCCGTCCCGCGTCATTCCCGTCAAGATCGTCTGAACGGGATGGAGGATGTTCGTGTAGTGGAAACGCGTCACCCAGATCCCGCGCTTCGTTGAGGCAAGCATCTCCTCCTTGGTGGCTTTCCCCGGCGCCATGAACAGATTCACTGGGATTGGGCCCGCGGTGTTGGGAGCCGGCAGGCTGTGGCCGGTCGAGGCTTTCCCTTTTTCCCGCCCGGCCGTGAACGAATCGTAAACGACGTTCTTCGCCACGCCCTTCTCGATCAACGTGACCTTCTGCTTCGGAACTCCTTCGAAGTCGAACGGCAGCGGGAGGCCGCGCGGATCGGTTCCATCGTCCCAGATCGTGACCTTCTCGCCGGTGATCCGCTCGCCGAACTTTCCGTTCATGAAGCTACGCCCTTCCTGGACGGAGAGGGCGCCAAGCCCCATCCAGCCGAGGAAAAAGAGCATGTCGGCGACGGCAGGTTCCTCGAGGATGACGGTGTACTCCCCGGGCTCGATCGGAGTCGGGTTCTTGCTCGAGAGCGCCTTGTCGACGGCGATTCGTCCAATCGTCTCCGGGTCGAGGTCTTCCACATCCATGGATGCCGCCGTGGCGTACCCGGAGCTGTCCTGTCCCATGATGACCGTGACGATGCTGGCGACGGTGCCGCGGTGGTAGGCCGATACGCCACGGGAGTTTGCGATGTGGGTTTCGAACGCTTCGGTCGAGAACGCGCCGGCCGCGTCGAGATGGTTCTTCCGCGACATCTTGAGGATCTTCTCAACGCCGTTCGCCCGCTCAGCGGGGGCGTATTCGGCGGTCCGCTTGACAAAGGCATCGACCTTCAACGCCGGCTTCGGATCCGGCAGGGAGCCGAGTTCCGGGTTCTCCTCTTGGAAGCCGGCAACCGTCTCCGCGGATCGGACCAACTTGCGGAGAGCGACCTCGGAGAGCTCGTTCCCCGAAGCAACCCCGGTCCTCCGCCCGAGGATCGACCGTACGCGCACCGTGACGTCGGTCTCTGAGACGTTCTGGTGAATCGTGTTGACCGCGAACCGAGTGAGGTGCGAGTCGGTGCCTGCAACCATCACCTCGGTCTGGTCGGCTTTGGCCTCGCGCAGCACCCGCTGCGCAATCTCAGCCAGACGGCTTTCCCCTAGCACGTTCCCATCCTCCCTTCAGACGAAACGAAGCCTCTCCGCCCATCAAGCCCCGAGCCATTCCTGCCACGGCGAGAGAGTACCGTTCCACCTACGCCGCCTCAAACATTTCTTGATACCGTTGCAGCGTCTCTTCTCCGTCGCTCTCCAGAGGCCAAACGGTTCAGGACGGGGATGGCTCCGTCGTCCGTCGCCTTCAGGGCAGGGACACCTCGTTGCCGCAACTTCCCCACACGACTTCGTATACTGCGAAGGCGATGGCTCAGAGAGTGCTCGTGGTGGATGACGAGAAGTGGGTGGTCGACGCCGTCCGGCGGTACCTTGAGGAAGCCGGCTACGAGGTGGCGTTTGCCTACGACGGCACAGCGGCGCTCGAAGAGTTCGCACATGGCAACCCCGACCTCGTGATCCTCGACTGGTTGTTACCCAAGCTCGATGGAATCTCGGTCGCTGAGCACATCCGCCGGACGTCGCGGGCGCCAATCATCATGCTGACCGCGAAGACCGACGAGGAAGACCGCTTGCAGGGATTCGCCGCAGGAGTGGACGACTACGTGGTCAAACCGTTCAGCGCTCGGGAGCTGGAAGCCCGTGTCCGCGCGGTACTTCGCCGTTTTGCCGGAGATGAATCTCCGATTCTTCAGGTCGGTAACGTACGCCTCAATCGAGAACAGCGCATGGCGTGGGTGCGAGATCGCCCGATCGACTTGTCCGCCATGGCATTCGACCTGTTGGCGTTCCTCATGACCCATCCGGGAAGGGTCTTCACTCGCCTCGAGCTGCTTGAGGCCGTACGAGGAGAGACGTACGGGAGTTTCGAGCGATCGGTCGATTCGCACATCAAGCGCCTCCGCCAGAAGATCGAGGAAGATCCGGCGGATCCGAAGTACGTGCTGACCGTTTTCGGCATTGGGTACAAGATGGCGCGGGTTGATGAGGCTTCTCTGCACGGAGGGACGGCCTCTTCCTGCGGCAGCGAAACTCCTCCTCGCGGAGGCACAGGGCCCGGGGAGAACGCGACGTGAGGAATCCACTGCGCCGACTGTCCTTTCAGACGAAGCTTCTGGCTTCCTTCGCCGCGATCATCATCCTCGCGACCATCGCTGGATATGTGTTCATCAACCAATCGGTCAATCGCGCATTCTCGAGCTTCGCCGTCCAGCGACTCTCGCTCGAAGACCAACTGCTGATTCAGCTGATCGCCAACTACTACCAACGGAGCGGCAGCCTCGAGGGAGTTGCGGAGGTTCTCGGACGCGGACCGCGAGGGATCCCGTTCACGTTGGTCGATTCGACCCGCACGGTCATCGTCTCCCCGGATCCCCGCTTGGTCGGCAAGCAGCTGACCGAGGATGCGGTCAAACAAGGCCAACGTGTCATCCTGGCGACGGGGGAGGTCTGGACGGCCCTTCGCTACCCGCCCGACCCCCCGCGGCCGTTCGGAGCACTGGAGCGAGGATTTCTCCTGACGACACGACGCGCGCTGTGGCTTGCCGGGTTCACCGCCGCCGCGGCCGGTCTCTTGTTGGCCATCCTGCTCCTTCGTCAGACGACGAGTCCCCTACGGCAGCTGGAGGCGGCAACGCGTCGCATCGCCGAGGGGCACCTCGACGAGCGCGTCCATCTAGAATAGCCGGACGAGATCGGGCGCCTGGCAGCATCGTTCAACGACATGGCGGCAAGCCTCGAGGCCGCCGAGCGGGCGAAGCAACAGATGATCGCCGACATCTCCCACGAGTTGCGAACACCTCTCTCCGCGGTCCGCTCTGCCCTTGAGGGGTTGCGGGACGGGCTGATCGAGCCGTCCCAAGCAACGTTCACTTCCCTCCACAACCGCCTCCTTCTGTTCACAAGACTCGTCAACGACCTTCACCAGCTAACCCTTGCGGACGCAGGACAGCTCTCGATTGAGAAGCGACCAACTCCGATCGGCGCGGTTCTCGAAGGAATCATCGACACGGTCGGTGCCGAAGTGGAGGACGCAGGGATTGCCCTGGAGGAAGACCTCGACCCGCAGCTTCCGACCCTCGACCTCGACCCGCATCGGATCGAGCAGGTCTTCCTGAACATCCTGTCCAACGCGATCCGCCATACCCCCAGTGGAGGAACGATCCGGCTTGCCGCGCGGAAAGAGAGGGACGATGGTGTCGTGGTCAGCGTGTGTGACACCGGACCCGGCATCCGTCCGGAAGACCTCGAGCGTGTGTTCGAGCGCTTCTATCGCGCGGATGCTTCGAGGTCGAGCGACGAAGGTGGAGCCGGTCTTGGTCTCTCGATCGCCAAGGTCCTCGTCGAGGCGCACGAAGGGCGGATCTGGGCGGAGAACGCCCCCCAAGGCGGTGCTTGCTTCTGTGTGGCCTTGCCGATCCGTGGCGTGACGACAAGTGAAAAGGAATCCGCCGCCCCGGAGTGAGGCGGCGGTCCTGCTCCTCGGAAAGGGCAAGCGAGAGGGCACTATCGCATATCGAGGATCCGACGCAGCACCGCGATTCCCTGTGATTCGGTTCCTGTCATGCCCAGGGGAACTGCCCCCGAGCGGATCGATGTGTTTCGCGTATCCACGCCGGGTCCTCCTATGCTTGGAGAGGAAGGCTAGTTCCCAGGAATGAATACGATCGTGCAGTCCTGTGTCAGAACGGTGAAGTTCCGTCCGACTCGTGACCACGGTGCCGAGGCGCGATCTCGCTTCGAGATTCGTGGGCGCATACACTCACGGCGGCCGGGGCGGCACGCGGTGAGACAAGGGAGGTCTGAATGGGAGGTTTTGGGGGCGCGGTCATCGCAGGGGCGCTTTTCCTAGTCTCGCTCTCCGCCTCCGCCGAGATTCGCGTCCTCTGCACAACGACCATTGTGGGGGACGTCGTGGCTCATGTGGCGGGGGCTGACCTCTCGGTAGCTGTTCTCCTGCCGGTGAACGCAGATCCGCATTCGTTCGAGGCGACGCCGAGTGACCTCGTGGAGATCGCCCGCGCCGAGGTGATCTTCGAGAACGGCGCGGGGCTCGAGGCGTTCCTTGCTCCTCTTCTTAAGACCACTGCGGCGTACGTCGTCGACCTCTCGGCAAACCTTCCGCTTCGCGCGCTCTCGCCGGAAGGCGCCCACGAGGGCGAGAGCGTAGATCCCCACGTTTGGTTCGATCCCATGAACGTACTGGTTTGGGTCGACAGGGTGGCGAGGGTCCTCGGAGACGTGGATCCCGATCATGCAACGGAGTACCGGGAACGTGCCGCGGCCTATGCCCAGTCCCTTTGGGATCTCGACGCCTGGATCCTCGAGAAGGTTTCCGGTCTCCCCCCGGCAAGCCGGAAGCTTGTGACCGATCACGACTCGTTCAGCTACTTCGCCGACCGGTACGGGTTTGAGGTCATCGGGACGGTCCTTCCCGGATTGAGTGCGATGTCCGAACCATCGGCCCGCGAGGTCGCGGCTCTGGAGGCCGCGATCCTCGCGGCGAAGGTCACCGCCGTCTTCGTCGGAACGACCGTGAATCCGACGTTGGCCTCTCAGGTAGCCGCCGACACCGGCGCACGTCTTGTCGTGCTGTACACCGGATCCTTGAGCGATGCCGACGGACCCGCGCCGACCTACGTCGACCTTCTGCGCTACGACGTCGAACAGATTGTTTCTGCGCTGGGGAGCTCCCCGTGACCTTCCTGCGAGCCGCCGTCGCGAGGACCGGACGACGGACGACGGAGGCCGTCCACGATCCGAACGCCCCCGCCTTGCGAATCCGCAACCTCCGCGTTTCCTACGGGGAGCGTCTCGCCTTAGAGGACCTCACCTTCGACCTCCCGGCCGGGGCACGCCTGGCCGTCGTCGGTCCAAACGGCGCGGGGAAGAGCACGCTGCTCAAGGCTGTCGCTGGGATTGCCCCCCACGCCGACGGCTCGATCGCCGTTCACGGCGTCGCCCCCGAAGGGCACACGTGCATCGCGTACCTTCCTCAGCGAAGTGAAGTAGACTGGCGATTCCCGGTCACGGCCTTCGACGCCGTGATGATGGGACGCATCGGTCGCCTCGGGCCGGTGCGGCGTCCGAAGGAACGGGACCGCGCCATGGTGCGAGAGGCTCTCAGACTCGTCGGCCTTGAGGATCGCGGAGAGCGCAGGATCGGAGAGCTTTCTGGCGGCGAGCAGCAACGGATGTTCATCGCGCGCGCGATCGCTCAGGAGGCCGAGTTGGTGCTCCTCGACGAGCCGCTTGCCGGCCTCGACATCTCGTCGCAAAACGAAGTCTTGGTGCTCCTCGCGCAACTTCGGAAGGCGACGACCCTCGTCGCCCTGCACGACCTTGGGGTCGCCGCAACGCACTTTGACTTTCTGCTCCTGCTGAGAGGACGGATGCTCGGCTTCGGCCGACCGGCCGATGTCCTTCAGCCGGAAACCCTTCGCGAGGCCTACGGCGGGACGCTGCGCATGGTGAGCACCGTGGACGGCGTTCTCGTCGTCCACGACACAACCTGTACGGCGGAGGATCGGTGTCCGTGATTCACTGGTTGCTCGCTCCTCTGCAGTACCCGTTCATGGTCCGGGCCCTCGTGGCATCGGTCCTCGTAAGCGGCCTTTGCGCGGTCGTCGGCGCGTACGTCGTCTTGCGGTCGATGGCCTTCCTCGGCGACGCGCTCGCTCATTCGGTCCTGCCCGGGATTGCCGCTGGTCTCCTCGTTTCGGGACGCGGCGACCGCCGATCTCTGTTCTGGTGGGCGCTCGGCACGGCGATTGCGGTCTCGCTTGGGATTGGGTGGATCGGGGAGCGAAGCAGGATCCGAGAGGACACGGCGATTGGGATCGTGTTCGCGGGGATGTTCGCGCTGGGCGTCGCCCTGCTTTCGACGGTGCGCGGGTTCGCCGTCGACCTCGTGCACATCCTCTTCGGTAACGTGCTCGGGGTCTCGTCGTGGGACTTGGCGGTCATCGGAGGATTCGGAGCCGCCGTCCTCTTAACCGTGATCCTCTTCTACAAGGAGTTCCTTCTCGTGACGTTCGACCCGACGCTTGCCTCCACATTGCGGATCCGGGCGTCGTTCTACCGCCGCCTTCTCCTCGTCCTCGTGGCCGTCGTCGTGGTTGTGTCCCTCCAGACGGTCGGCTTAGGCCTCATGCTGGCCATGCTGATCACGCCGGCGACGACGGCGTTTCTCCTGACCCGTCGCCTGCCCGGGATGATGGGGATCGGCGCGATCCTCGGAGCTGTCTCCGGCGTGGTCGGCCTGTATCTGTCGTTTTACTGGGGCATCGCTTCCGGCGCCGCCATCGTGCTCGTGGCGACCGGGTTCTTCCTCGTCGGCCTGCTCGTCTCGCGCCGCCATGACCTCTTCCCCTGGAGACGTCGGCGTTCCTCGAATCGTCCGGTTGCAGCGGAGTAAACCGCACGATACCGTGCTCCCACCATGATCCGCATCCGGAAGGCACAGTTGGAGGACACAGAACGGATTCTCGCGATCTCCGCCCAGATCTGGGATGGAAACGACTATGTTCCGTCGACCCTCGCCAGCTGGTTCGCCGACCCGAACGGCGAGCTTCTCGTAGCCGAGGTGGACGGCACCCTCGCGAGCTTTGCGTACCGCACCTGGCTTCTCCCCGGACACGCCTGGCTGCAAGGAATCCGAACGGACCCGGCCTACCGCGGGAGAGGTGTGGGCAAGGCACTCTCGCACGCGCTCATCGATCACGCGTGCCGGGACGGTGCGACGCAGATTTCCTTGTCGACATACTTCGACAACACGTCGTCGATCCGCATCGTTGAATCTTTCGGGTTCGAGCGCGCCGCCTCGTTCGTCCTCTTGGAACGCACGTCGGCGGCGCCTCCGCTCCCGGCGATCCCAGACGCCACCTTCTCGGAGCCGACTCTGGAAGAGACGGTGCAGTTCGTATCTTCTTCCCCGTACCTCGCGACGGCCCGTGGCTGGTACCCGTTCGAGTGGTTCTTCTTTCCCTTTGCTGCGCGGCCGCAAGCGTTTCTGAAGAAGACGCCCTACCGAATCGGAATCCGCGCAAACGGCAGGTGGAGATCCCTTCTCTGTGCGTCACCCGGCCGGCGGCCCGATGACCCGGCGTTCCTGTCGTTTCTCGACGGCGCCCCGAACGACTTCGCCGCACTCCTCGTGCAGGCATCGCGCGACCTTGCCGCAACGACGTGGGAATCCATGATCCCAAGACACGGTAACGACATCGCTCAGGCTCTAGCGCCCCTCCAATGCCTCGGATTCAAGCCATGGCAAGACGGCAGCGAGGACGTGCTCTGCTACAACCTTGTCGTGTCCCGTCAAAAGAAGCGGTCCGCTGCGTAGCGCGAGCGACCGCGGAGCGGGAGGCTCTAGGCTGTCCAGTTTCGTAGTGATGTTTGCAGCCGGGGGCCGCTGAGGGTCGGAAGGAAAGCGAGGGTCACCGAGGCGACAATCTCAGGAAGCGCTCAAGTGACCTGGGAGGTCGCTCGATGACCCTCGAAGGCAACGTACACGCTTTCTCCGTCTCCACCGGCGGGGTGAGTTCAATAGCGAGTTCGATACGGCATGTCGCGAGTTGAACGTGCAACATCCCCGAACGAAGCCACGGCATGCCTGGACGAACGGGTTTGTCGAGCGGCTGCAGGGGACGATCCTCCACGAGCATGGGCGGATCGCCTTCCGTCGATGCTACTTCCGAAAGCGGTTCCAGCTGCAGGCATCGCTCGACGGCTTCCTTCAGTTCTACAACTTCGAGCGGCCCCACCAGGGCTACCGCACGAAGGGGCGGACCCCAGCCGAAGTCTTCTGGGGTGCAATCAGTCACGAAGTCCGTCAGGAGGTGTGATGTGTCAACACCCTTCCGAAACTGGACACACTAGGGCGTGCCACTTCTGTGCTCTCGGGAGCGCGCACTTACCGCGCGAGCTTGGTCCGCTGATGCAGTTTCCCGCGCCAGATGAAGAGGCCGAAGACGATGATCATGATGGCGCTGGCGATGTGGGGGGCGCGGATGGGGCCGAGGTAGAGGTCGTCGCCGCGGGTCAGCGTGACGATCGATCGGATGACGGCGTAGAGGGTGAAGCACATGGCCGCCGAGAAACCGTCCTTGCACCGCTCAACGACGCCCAAGATCAGATGCCGCCGGCCTGCTCTCTGCGAGGGACGATCCGGGGCCTCCGGCGCACCTGAGGGCACAGACGGCCTGCCCCACGCATGCGCTGCGGAGCGGCATGCTCGTCGTCGTCCTGCGACGAAATCGCGGACTTCAGGCTGCAGGTAGACCCAGCCCCGAAGACGGCCTCACGGAATACACGCGCCTTGGCTTGTGTTCCTCGCGTTGGTGCTCCGCGAGTTCGACGTATTCCGCGAAGCGTCCGCGCCCCCACTCGAGCTGGCCGTCCTTGATGACGAGCTGAAGTCGCTTGGGATCCCGCAGGATAGACAGGTCCTGCAGGGGATTCCCGTTGACGACGAGGAGATCGGCTCGCTTACCGGCCTCCAGCGTGCCGACGTCGTTCAGGATGCCCAGCGTGGCCGCGGAGTTCCTCGTCCCAGCGACGATCGCCTCCATCGGGGAGAGGCCGCACGCTGCGAGCTCGAGAAGCTCTAGTGTAGCGTCGCCTGGTCCGCCGTCGGTCCCGACGGACAACGTCACCCCGAGTTCGTGCGCATACCGTACGCCAGCCCTGTGAATGGGGTGGGCGCGGGCCATCCTGTCATACATGTGGGGAAGTATGTGCGGAACGGCGGGAGGATTCTCCCGATCCATCACGCGCTGGCTGGTCACGTACAGAGTGGGTTGATAGTGAAGATGCGCGGCGGCGATGTCTTCGACTGCCTGTCGGTCGATCATCGCGCCGTGCGCGATGACGTCACACCCTGCTCGAATCGCTCGTTCTAGACCAGGCTGCGAATGCGCATGCACGTGAACGAGCTTCGCCTTCGAGTGGGCCTCGTCGACCACGGCTTCGAGTTCCTCGAGTGTGTAGTCTGGATCCTCGACCCGCTCCGCCTCCCACTGGAACCCTCCGCTGGCCGCGGTCTTGATCAGATCGGCTTTGACGAGGTGAACTTGCTCGCGCACGGCTCTGCGCGCTCCCCACGGGCCGTCGCCCACGATTCCGCGAACGTGGCCGCCCGTCGCGTTCACCATCCCTGCCGTGATCATCCGAGCACAGCCGCGAACAATCCCGTCATTGACGGCGTCGCGCAGGATCACGGATTCGTACCCACCACTCTGGTTGCCAACCGTCGTGATGCCCCTGCGAAGTGAAGCTTGCAGTCGCCCCACGCCCTCCAGGTTCGACCGCATGTGGCCTTTGGGATCGAGCTCACTGGGCAGCCACGTGATGTGCATGTGGGCGTCGATCAAGCCGGGCATGATCGTCAGCCCGCGGCAGTCGATCTCAGTCGCCTCCGGCGCGATGGGCACCTCATCCCTGGGTCCGGCGAAGACGATCACGTCACCGTCCACGGCCAGGGCCGACTTGCTCGCAGCTTCCTTTCCCGTTCCATCAATCAGCCGGGCATTCAGAAGGACCCATTGACCCACGTTGCTCACCTCTTCCGAGGAGGCTCGCGTCTGCGACGCGGCTCGCTTGATTGCTCTTCTCCCACCAGTCGACGGATCCGCGGCGATCCCAGGCAAGCGCCAGTGTTGGCTGACGCTGCGTGACTCTCTTGAGGATCAGCGCACTTGGGCGCACAGCTTCTCCTGCAGCTCTGGCAGGTGGTGCTCGTACACCCCGCGAGGCTGACACCCCCTCCGGGCCGCGATCGCGGCCGCCTGCCCCACGACTTCACCCATCATCCCCGTCGTCCCCATGACGCGCACGGCCCCGAAAGCGATATGCGTCACGCTGATGTCTCTTCCAGCCATGAACAGGTTTCTGACGTTGCGCGAGTAGAGCGAACGGTACGGGATGCCGAACGAAGCGACGTGGCGCTGTTCGGCCCTGGACAGGAAGGAGCGCACGCCGTCTGATGGCGGGCGCTGCGGGTAGTGGAGATCGATGGGCCAGCTGGTCATGACGCAGCCATCGTTGTACCGCCGTTCGGACACGATGTCCTGTTCCGTGACGATGACGTCGCCGAGCAGCCGGCGAGACTCGCGCTTGCCGCCGACGTAGCCGACCCAGTCCAGGGCGTAGTTCCGGTAACGGGCTCGCTCTTTGCTCTCGTTCTTCATGAACGACCAATGGCCGTAGATAGCGCGCAGCATGTGATCGCGGATCGCCTCGCCCTCAAGGACTTGGTCCTGATCCATGCCCGTCTCCCAGTTCCAGGCTCCCTTGGTGGCGTGAAGGCAGGTGTCGTCGTCAAACGGCAACGCCCAGGGAGTTCCTGGGAAGGGCTGCTCGGAGTCGGTCTCTCCCGCGCACCAGAGGAGGGTCAGTCCCAGCGTCATGCTGTCAGCGCGGGTGGGGGCCGAGGGTTCGCCCGTTTCCGTCCTCGATTCCCTCCCGACGCGGAGCTCCGCCCCTGCCAGAACGCCGACGCAGGCATCGCCCGTGCAGTCGGCGAACAGCGGAGCCTCGAAGCGACGACGCTCACCCGTGCGGGTCTCTTGCCCGACGAGGTGGCGGATGAAGCCGCCGCTTTCCGAGGCCGCCACGATCCGCGTGTCGAGGAACAGGTAGATCCGGGGTTCTCCGCGCACGACCTCCAGTTTCCGGTCATCCCGGTACGCGCGCGCGGGCAACGCGCTGTCGCCTGTCTGCGGGTCGATCTCCCGCACGACGGCGCCCAGGGAAGGGTACGGTGGAAGGCCCACGTCCCCCTTGAGCTGAACTCGCACCTCGGAGCTGTTGTTCCCGCCCAGGACAGGGCGGTCCTGAACCAGAGCGACTTTCAGTCCTCCTCGAGCCGCAGAGACCGCAGCGCAGAGGCCGGCAACGCCTCCTCCGACGACGACCAGGTCGAAGTCGCCCGCACTGGGCGGACAGGGAGGCACGCCGAGCAGTCCCCGCCTGAGGTCGCTTAGCTCGGGATTGCCACTGGGTGGCACGAAGCCGAGATCGGGCGAGAGGAGGATAGCATCGCAGCGTCCGTCGAAGCCCGTGAGGTCATGGAGTGCCAGCCTGATCCACGGCTTCGGAAGCCGCACCGTTCCCCCATCCTGCCAGTGCCAGTCGCCGCCGTCGGTGCCGAATCGCACGTCGAGCGGCTTCCCGTCAACAAGGGCCTCGAAGGCTCCCGGCGCGGCTTCGGTCGCCTGCCTTCGCGAAGCTGGTGAGTGGTCGCGCGGACCGCACCAGTCACGAGTTCGAACCCAGACTCGGTACTCCCCGACGCCCGGAAGCCGGATCTCCGTCGATGCATCCGCAACAGGGACTCCGGCGCCGTGGGCCAGGAGGAACGGCGATCCCATGACGTCCATGAACTGCTGGTCTACGGCCCATCCACCGAGATCGTCGAAGCCTTCGGCCTCTACGAGGACTAGCCCCTCGTGCATAGCTCCTCCCCATCAGTGAGCCGCGCGGGCTCGGCAGGCGCGATGACGGGTCATCGTGCTAACCGAGCCTTCTCAGTTTCGGATCCAGGGTGTCGCGTAGAGCGTCTCCCATGAAGTAAACCCCAAGCACGATCAGCATGAGGGCAAGACCGGGGAACGTGCAGATCCACCAAGCGGTGTCGATGTACCGCCGTCCGCTGTTCACCATGAGGCCGAGCGCCGCCGCGGGGGGCTGGAGGCCCACGCCGAGGAAGCTCAGGCTGCCTTCCATCAGGATGGCCCCGGCGAGCTGGAGCGTGGAGATGACGACAGCCAGGGGCAGCACGTTGGGCAGGATGTGGCGGAGGTAGATCCGCCATCTCGGCACGCCGATCGCGTGCGCGGCTTCGACAAACCCGCTCGACCGCAGCGTCAGCGTCATCGCCCGTATCGGCCGGGCATACTGCACCCACCCCGCAAGGATGATGACGGCGAGGACGTTGGGCAGAGACGGCTTCGTGAACGCAATCCACATCATGGCAAGAAGAATCAGCGGGATGCTCAGTTGGGCGTCGACAGCTCTCATGACGACAAAGTCGATCACTCCACCCTGGAAGCCCGACAACACGCCGAGGAACACTCCAATCGTCCCGCTGCACGCGACCGCGCAGAAGCCAATCAAGAGCGACAGTCTGACTCCGAAGAGCGTTCTTGTCAGCAGGTCCCTCCCCAGCTCATCCGTCCCCAGAAGGTAGACGCGTCCGTCGGCGGCGTGGAAGAGCGGAGGCCGGTTGCGCAAAGAGATGTTCTGCTTCTGCGGATTGGTCGGTGAGATCACGGGAGCCAAGAGGCCCAAGATGATGAAGCTCGCCACAAGGATCAGGCCGACGGCCCCCTTTGGAGTGCGAAGCAGCCTCACGAGAGTTCCCACGATTCCTTCTCTTGTGTCTTAATTGCCGAGGACGACGCGCCAGGCGCCTTGCGGGCGACGTTGCGCACGACGTCCCATCTCCTAGAGCCCATGTCTATCAGTAGCGTATCCGAGGGTCCAGCCACGCATAGGTCAGATCGACCGCCAGATTGACTCCGATGAAGACCACAGCGAAGAAGATGACCACGCCCACCGTAAGCGGATAGTCGCGTCCCATCACGGCCTCAACGCTCAATCGGCCGATTCCAGGCCAGCTGAAGACAGTTTCCGTGACGACGGTTCCAGCAAGGAGCGTAGCCAACTGGGCTCCCCACACGGTGATGATCGGGAGAGCCGCGTTTCGGAGGGCGTGCTTCAGGATGACGATCCCCTCGCGAAGACCCTTGCTGCGTGCGGTTCTGACGTAGTCTGCATCAAGGACTTCGAGCATGCTGGTCCGAGTCGTCCTCGCCAACGAGGCCGCCATGTAGAACCCTATCGAGACCACAGGGAGAACGTAGCTCTTCCAGCTTGCGGTTCCTCCCGCCGGCAGCCACCTGAGCTTGACGGCAAACACCATGATGAGAAGGATGCCTGACCAGAATATCGGCATGGAGTTGCCGATCGAGGCGGCGAGCGTCGCGAGTAGGTCGGCGATGCCGTTTCGCCTGACAGCCGCGATGAGCCCCATCCCCACCGAGAGGATCGTGGTGAGAACCAGGGCCGGCATCGTCAGCTTGATGGTGTTCACGATGTAGTACGGCAGGATGTCCGACACCGGACGATTCAGCCTCCAGGATGTACCCAGGTCCGCTGACATCAGCCGCTTCAGAAAGCTTCCGAACTGGAAGAGCACCGACCGATCCAACCCCAGAGAATGCCGTACGGCCTCGACCTGTTCTGGTGGCGCGTTCTCCGGAACCAGCAGAAGCACCGGGTCGCCGGTGGCGTTCAGCATCGCGAAGAGGAAGCCCGCGATCAGAAGGACGACCAGGACGGAGATGGCGATCCGGCGCATCAGGTATCCAAGCAAGGCCGCCTCCGGGCGGATCCCCCTCCGGCACAGCGCCGGAGGGGGATGGCCGCACCAGTACTCACTTCTTGACCACGACGTTCCACAGAATCACGTACTCAAGAGGAATGGGGTGCCAGTCGATCCTTTCCTGCACGCCGAAGATGAAGTTGCCGTCGAAACCGGAGATGAACGGGGCCTGCTCGTTGAGGAACACGTTCAGGTCCTTCCAGATCGCCGATCGCTTTTCCGGATCCATGGTGCTTCTCTGCTGCTGGAACAGCTGGTCGGAGTAGGGGTCGTTGAAGTACAACCCCCCGGCGCCCTTCTCGAGGCGGCCTGAGGCTCTGTCGCCGCAGTCGGGGTAGATGCCTCCGTAGCTCAGGAGGAAGATCTCCATCTGCACATTGGTGTAGGCAGACCAGTACTCGGTCCAAGCCGGCGCCTGGATTTCGACTTCCAAGCCGACGTCCTGCAGGAAGCCGACGATGGCCTGCGAGATCTCAAGATCCTTGGTGTACTTCCCGTTCGGAGACGAGAACGTCACCTTGAAGCCGTTGGGATAGCCGGCCTCAGCTAGAAGCTGCTTGCACAGCGCAGGGTCGTAGTGGTAGTCGTACGTGTAGCAGTCGGCGCAGTATCCGTACTCCGAGGGTCCGCAGAATCCCGTATGCGTCGTGCCCATGCCGTTCAGCAGGTTGGTGACGATGGCCTGCCAATCGATCGCGTAGCTCAGTGCGCGGCGTACACGCACGTCGTCGAACGGGGGCTTCCAGGCGTTCATCCCAATGTAGAAGTTGCGCAGCGACGCGATGGTCTCGATCCTCATGGTCTTCGAGGCCTGGATCTCCGGGACCCGCTCGGGCAGAAGCCCTCCGGCGATGTCGGCCTCTCCGCTCGCGAGCATGGCGTAGCGCGAGTAGTCCTCGGGCACCGGCCTGTAGTAGACCACATCAGGCCTGCCTTCGCGCGGTGCAAGGGCTCCCCAGCCCCACCAGCTCTCGTTGGCGACCAGCTTGATGGACTCCTTGGGGCGCCACTCGACGAGCTTGTACGCCCCGGTGCCGATGGCCGCGTTGGCGTACTGCGCGGGATCGATGTGCGCCGGCTGGATGAAGAACGTCGCGAAGCCGAGCGGCCCCGGTGCAAATGGCGCCGAGAAGTGGAAGATCACCGTGTGGTCGTCGACCTTCTCGACGTTGTTCTCGTGGGCTAGGTTGACCTTCTTCAACCAGGTGTACCGACTGACCTTGGGATCGTTGAGATGCTTGAACGTTGCGACGACATCGTCCGCGGTGAACGGCTGGCCATCATGCCAGGCCACGTTCTGGCGCAGATGGACGACCAGAGTTACGTCGTCTGTGTACTCCCAGCTCACGGCAAGCGCTGGTTCCGCCCGCACGGGATCAAACGCAACGCGCCAGAGCGGATCGAAGACGTTCGTGAACAACCCGTCGGACGTTCCTTGGGTGTCCACTCTCGGATCCAGTCCCCAGATGTCCTGCGCATTCACGTAGGTGACGGTGGTCTCGCCCACGCAGACGAGTCCCGTCACCATCACCGCAACCAGGATGGCGAGTGCGGACAACAGGTGCCCGCGGCCAGGTCCCCATGACTTCCCGAAGCTCATTGTTCCTCCCTGATCTACTGCGTCTAGACCTCCCCGCTGAGAACGCCGACTGCTCGGGATCGACAACCGATTCTCACCTCGCCGTCAGGAATTCCCTGTCAGCCACTCTTCCGCCGACGATCACCTCCTTGATCTTCGATAGGCATTCGAGGTCGTGCGTGGGATCGCCGTCGACAACGACGAGGTCCGCCTTCATTCCCTCCTCGACGGCTCCAATCTCGTTCTCCAGTCCGAGGACCCTCGCGGAGTCCCGCGTGGCGGCGGCGATGGCCCTTGCCGGCGTCATGCCGCAGGAGGCGAGCATGCGGATCTCGTCATGCACGTTGCCCAGGGTGTCCGTCCCCGTCCCGATGAGGACCCCAGCTTCGATGCACTTCTTGACAGCCTCGGAGTGCGGAGAGATGACCTCCCAGAGAGCCGCCGCGACGGCGGGATCGCCCCCCACCTTCTCCCTCTCGTACACCATGCGAATCCCCGACATCGTCGGGACGAAGGACACGCCGTGGCTCTTCATCAGTGAGACCGTCGCATCGTCGAGCAGGTTCCCGTGCTCGATGCAGTCCACGCCCGCCTCGACGGCCATCCGCACGCTCTGCGATGCCATGCCGTGAACCATGACCTTGCGGCTCCTTCTGTGGGCCTCCACGACGGCGGTTCGTATCTCCTCGTCGGAGAACTCCACGATCGTCGGGTGATCGCCCTTGTGGATCCCTGCCAGGCCTCCGCTCACGCACAGCTTGATCCAGTCCGCGCCGGCTTTGAGGAGCGCCCGCACGGCCTTTCGCATTTCATCCGGGCCGTCCACCTCCATGGCGCCGTTGATGCCTCGCGTCCCATGGCCCCCCGTCGTTGCGAGAATCGCGCCCGACGCGATCACGCGCGGCCCACCGAGGACACCCTTGCGGAAGACATCGCGGAGCTCGATGTTCAAGCAATCCTTCGAGCCGGCGGCTCGGAACGTCGTCACCCCGTGTTCCAGCATCTCGAACCAGGTGTTCCGGATCGCCCAGACGATCCTTTGGGTGTTCGGTAGGTCTTCGACCGCGGCAGCGCCTATGCGGAAGGGAACCATACCCCCCGAGAGGCCGGCGTGCCGCCGCTGCGGGTGCGTGTGTAGGTTCATCAGCCCGGGAATCACGACGCGGCCCTCTGCCTCGATCGTCTCCGCCTCACCGTGCGCGGCTCCTCCGCCTCGGGAAATGCGCTCGATGATCCCATCGCGGATCACGATCGTGCGCCCCTCGAGGAGGCTCCCCTCACGGACGTCCAAGACCCTGCAGTTCGCGATGCGCATTCTTCCTCCCATTCTGAGTCCCGATCACTCTCTGCGTCGTTGGGGAGTGCGGCTGCAACTCCTCGCGTCCGCGCTCTTCTACGTCGGACCTCCTCGCAGCACAGTCTGCTCAAGCTGTCGTGCAAACTGCAGCACGTGTTCCCTGAGGTTGGTGCGGCACTCGCTCTCGTCCCTTCTCCGCAGGGCGGAAACAAGCGCGACGCGCCCGGCACGCATCTCCGGCCAGTACGAGATCTCCCCCGGAACGAGGAACCACAACCGCACGACCTGGTTGCGGAGGAGCCCGGAGATCCATGCAAGGTGCTGGTTCTTCGTGGCGGCATCGACTCGCTGATGGAACTCGGAGTCGAGGGCCGTCAGTGCGCGCCGCCTGTTCTCCTTCTCCATCCTGCCGATCAGGGCTTCAAGGGCTTGCAGATCCTCCTCCGTGGCCCTCTGTGCGGCGAGCGTGCCGATCTGATCGGCGAGGGCGAGCCGAACCTCCGTAACGCCCACGACATCCTGGATGCTGACTTCGGTGACATGGGCGCTGTTCCGCGGCTCGATCTTCACCAGGCCCTCCGCCTCAAGTCGAATCAGGACTTCCCGGATGGGCGTGGCGCTCACGCCGTAGGTGTCGGCGAGCGCCCGTAGAGAGAGAGACTGGCCGGGTCGATAGTCCAGAAGGAGGATCGCTTCCTTCATTGCGGTGTAGACATCGTCACGCAGACGGGCCTTTCCGATCTCAGATATCGCAGCCATATCACAACGATATCACAGCCTTCGTGACCAAGACAAGTGGCTGAGGAACACGGCTCACGCCAGCCTGTGCGAGAGGATGAACAGGCCGTGGGCTCTGCATCAGCAGGTGGCGCAAGCCAGTGGGAAGGCTGACTCGATGCGTTCCGCTATGCTGGAGCGGGGCGGCCGCGCGGCCGACGCGACGCTCTGCACGAGCATGAGAAAAGGAGGGCGGGTGAAGTCGATCTCAGCAGACCGGTGCGTCTATTGCTTCGACCCTGGAGCGCGTGCAGTCGAACAGGTTGCGCCGGGCGAAGTCGTGACCTTTGAGACGGAGGACGCGCTTGGAGGTCAGGTGCAAACCGTCGCGGACGCGCCGGAGAGCATTGACTTCAGCCGCGTGAACCCGGCGACCGGCCCCCTCGCGGTCGAGGGAGCGGCGTCGGGAGATGCTCTCTGTGTAGAGGTTCTGCGCATAGAAGCTGCCGCGCACGGCGTGGCCCTGACCGGACCGGGGATGGGTCTTCTTGGCAGCGAAGCGGCGCGTCACTCCGTGCGCGTCCTTCCGATCTGGAGCGGAGTTGTCTGGTTCGACGATCTAGGCCTCGCTGCCGCCCCGATGATCGGCGTCATCGGGGTGGCCCCGGCCGGGACGCCCAAGGCCACGGGGACCGCGGGACGCCATGGCGGGAACCTGGACACTAAGGAACTGGGAGTCGGCACAATGCTGTACCTCCCTGTTTCCCAGCAAGGCGCGCTCCTGGCGCTCGGTGACGTTCACGCCGTGATGGCCGACGGAGAAATCTGCATCACGGGTTGCGAGGTCGCTGCGTCTGTGACAGTCAGGGTGGGTGTCTTGAAGGGCTGTGCGCCCGCATGGCCGCTCCTCGAAACGCGGGACGCTGTGTACATCCTGGTCTCGCGCCCTCGCATCGGCGATGCCCTTCGCGAGGCCGCAAGCCAGGGAGTGCGATTCATCAGGCAGGCTCGCGGGCTGTCCTTCGAGGATGCTTACATCCTATCGAGTCTGGCGATGGACGTGCGGGTCAGTCAGCTTGTCGATCCGAGCAAGACAGCCAAGGCCGTGATTCCCAAGCGCCTGCTCCCCTACTCCGTCTCGGACTGCCTCTTGAGACAACATACAAGCGGCTGAGCGTTCACGCGCCTGGGCTTGGAGGGACGCGGCGCGCCTCACCCGCGGTCCCTGGGTTGCCGAAAGCGACTGAGAACCTCACCCTGTCTCTGCTCCGCGCGTCGGCGAAGCCTCTCTTCAGCGAGGGCTGGCCGCGGGCCTCCGGCCATCCGCGGGTCCCCGTGCCACCGCAGCGGGTGCCGCGGCGGAACGTCGTCGACGCTGGGCCGTCGCGCTGCCGCCAGGCGATCACCGTGCGAGCTTCGATCGTTGATAGAGCTTCCCCCGCCAGATGAAGATTCCGAAAACGACGATGAAAACGGCACTGATGGCGTGGGGGGCGCGGATTGGGCCGAGGTAAAGGTCGTCGCCGCGGGTCAGCGTGACGATCGACCGAGCGACGGCGTACAGGATGAAGTACATGGCGGTTGAGAAGCCGTCTTTGTAGCCCTTCTTTCGGACGGCCCATAGGTACGCGAAGATCAGGAGATCGAGGATCATCTCGTAGATCATCGAGGGGTGCGTGGCCAGTCCCGGGTAGGCCATCCCCGCCGGCGAGTTCGCGGGAAAGTGGATGCCCCACGGAAGCGAGGTGGGAACGCCGTAGGCGTCCCCGTTCATCAGGTTTCCGATCCGGCCGATCGCCTGGCCGAGAGCGAGGCTAGGGGAGAGCGCGTCGGTCAGAGTCCAGAACCTGACCTTCTTGTAGCGGCTGAAGAGGAACACGGCGAGGATCCCGCCGAGCACCCCGCCGTGGATGGCGAGCCCCCCTTGCCAGATCTTCACGATGTCGACGAGGTGCCGGCCGTAGTAGTCCCATTGGAATGCAACGTAGTACAGGCGGGCTCCGATGATCGCCACCGGAATCGTCCAGAGGGTGAGGTCGAGCAATGATTCGGAGGAGAGCGCGATCTCCTTGCGGCGTACCTCGCGCGTCAGGAGCCAGAAGCCGACGGCGATGGCCACGATGTACATCAAACCGTAGTAGCGGATCGTGATCGGGCCGATTTCGACAAGGATCGGGTGCATCGTCTCCCCCTCTCTCCGGTATGATCGAAGTATATGGCGTTCCGACGGATCGGCAAAGCGCTCCTGCCCGTGGCGTCCGGCGTGTTGGCCGCGCTGGCTCTGCCGGGGCTCGGCGCTGGTCCTCTTGTCTTTGTTGCGCTCGTCCCTTGGTTCTGGGCCCTTGAGGAGCGGCACGGGTTTCGGAGTAGCTTCCTCTTCGCGGCGGTGCTGTTCGCCCTCGACTTCCGTTGGGTTTTGACGCTGTACCGCTTCACACCGCTCATTGCTCTGGGGTACGTGCTGCTCGTCGCCTACCTGGCTGTTCCGGTCGGCGTGGCCGGCATTCTTCTCTCGTGGGTACGCCGCCGGCGTGGCCCCGTCGCCTTTCTGATCGTAGCGACGGCGGCGATGACGCTCCTCGAGTTCTTGCGAAGCCTCGGTCCCCTCGGGATTGGCTTCTCGGCCCTTCACTTGGCCCTTTACCACACGCCGGTCCTCGTCCAGCTTGCTGCCTACGCCGGCCCTCTCGCGATCACCGCGTGCATCGTTCTGTGCAACGCAGGCCTGTACCTGTTCCTGCGAGAGCGCCGTCCGGCGCACCTGGTCGCAGTCGCCGTGGGGTTGGCCGTGCTCGCCCTTCCCGCCCTCGCCCCGATCTCGCCGGATTCGTCCCCCGCTGAGCGCGTCGCCGTTGTGGCCTCGACGGTCGCGCAGGAGGCGAGGCTCAACTCGCGAAACGTCCCGGCGCTCGCGGACCGCTACCTACGGCTCGGCAACGAGGCGATTGCCGGGGAGCCCGACCTCGTGGCCTTCCCGGAGTCGTTCCTTCCATCCTACATCCTTCAATCTCCCGACGTCTTCGATCGGTTCGCCGACCTGGCTCGCCGAGGCGAGACGTTCATCCTGTTCGGTACAGGCAACTGGCGGGACGGCCGCGTCTACAACAGCGCCGTGCTCGTGGACCCGACGGGGGCGGTCGCCGGCGTCTACGACATGCTCCGCCCAGTGCCCTTCGGCGAGTTTGTCCCGGGTCGCTCCATCTGGGAGGCCCTCGGACTCGGCGGGCTCATGAGTTCCCTCCTGCCGATGGATCTGACGCCCGGAACAGACGTCCGCCCGATCGGCGGCATGGGAACGCCGATCTGCTTCGAGTCGACGTTTGCCGCGGGGTCGAGGGACCTCGTCCGGGGCGGAGCGACCCTCCTCGTCACAGTGACGAACGACGCGTGGTTCGTTGGAAGCTCGGAACTCCCTACGCACTTTGCGTTCGGCGTGTTCCGCGCGGTGGAGAACCGCCGCTGGTTCATCCAGGCCGCGAACGGAGGGATCTCCGGGATTGTCGCTCCGGATGGCCGTGTCGCGCGGGCGACGAGCGCAGAGGAAATCTTGAGCGGCGACGTCTACCATCGGAGCGATGTGACGGTCTACGCGAGGCTCGGCGACCTTCCGATCCTTGCCGTTCTGGGGATCGCCGCGGCGGTCGCTCTTCTCGTTCGACAATCACGCAAAAGTGAAGGGGAGTGAGACCGAGTCTCACTCCCCCGCAGCCCCTAGGAGGTCGTGGGCCTGCTGTTCGGCTTACGGTTTTTCCGACGCTGGAAGGATGTTGTCGGCCGTCTCGGTCAGGGTCGTGACCACGCCGGTTGCCAAGGTGACGCGGTAGATCTGGTAGTCCCCATCGCGATCGCTCACGAAGGCGATTCCGGTTCCATCCTCAAGCCAGTACGGGCTGAACTCGTTGTCGTCGGTGTTGACATTCGTGGCGGTTACCCCGTACGTCTCGTCGATGTAGTCCTCGAGCAGTTCGGCGTACGTTCCGTACGGATCGACGACCCAGAGGTCGGTCTCTGCCCCGTCGGACACCGAGATCGCGATCAGGGTGCCGTCCGGAGACCACGACGGCCGCGAGATGCCGGCACCGGCCGGCAGGCGGAGATCAACGCTGGCGATCGTCACGGCCGGCGAGGCATCTCCCGCTCGCTCGCCCGCGCCGGGGTCGTAAACCTCTTCGGCCGCTCCGTCGTGGAGGAGCCACACGGAACTGTCCCCGGTTGAGTCCGCATCCGAGACGAAGACGACGTCGTCATTCACCGGCGAGCACGCCGGAGCGATCGCCCAGCTTGGAGACTGTTCGGTGATCTGCTCGACGTTCGTGCCGTCGACGTCCATGATGTAGATCTCCCACGTCGTTGTAGAGGGAGTCTGTGTGTCGTTCGACGCGTAGGCGATCTGGGTTCCGTCGTGGGACCACGACGGTTGGATTTGATTTGACGCGGTTTGGCTGGTCAACGGAGAAAGACTTCCACCGGAGACGTCCATCGTCCAAATGTTCCAGCTCACGTTGTCTTCCGCCGTGTACGCGATCTCCCCGCGCGTGCCGCCCACGAGATCGGGGAAGAGTTCGTCGTCGTCGGTCACGTTCACGGCACCTTCATCGGATCCGTCGGCCTGCATTCGATAGATGTCGTACTGGCCGGACCGATTCGACGCGAAGGCGATCATGGCCGGGCCGATGACCACGGTCACTAGGTCCATGCCGATTCGCCCGTCGTTGTCAGTGACGGTCAGGCTCACGATGTACGTTCCGGCGTGTGTGTAGGGATGTTGGATCGGAACCGTGATATCGGTTCCGTTGTAGACGGTTCCATCATCTGCATCCAACTCGTAGCTGACGATGGTTCCATCGGGGTCGCTCGACCCGCTTAGGTCGAACGTCACCGTGACGGGAACCTCGGTATCGCCTCCCGTGTCTACCACGAGAAAGGCGATCGGTCCCTGTCCGAAGAACCCCCGGCACGCTGTAAGCCCTACGGTCAGGATCGTCATCAGACCAACGACCATCACAAATCTCTTCAGGTCGCGTTGGGCTGCGCTCTTGTTTCCAGACATCGTGTCGACCTCCTCAGGAGTTGTCGTATCCCTCGTCGCCAGAACCCCAGCGTGACACCTCCGACGAAGTCTACTTCTGCGTTCGCTTGCCGCCCCTGGACGCGAGGACGGAAGGGCCGGGGGGTTCGTCCCGAGCGGAGGTGATCGATGTCGGGGGGAAACGAACGAGGGCGCGCCGTGTATATTGAGCACCGAGGAGGCCACCGGACCCGTGTATCGGATGCAGGACGAGGTGACTCTGTTGCGCGCTTCGCTGCAGGGAGAGACCGCCGCATGGGGAGAGATCGTGACTCGGTACAAGGATGCCGTGTTCGGTCTCTGCCTCGGGTTTCTCCGGAATCGGGCCGACGCGGAGGACATCACGCACGACGCATTCATCCGAGCGTACGTGAACCTGCGTCGGTATCGGCTCGACAAACGGTTCTCGACGTGGGTCTTCACGATCGCGGCGAACCTGTGTCGGAACCGGCTCCGCTACCGAAGAACCCATCCCGTGTTCGAACTCGAGACGGACTCGGGGGGAGGCACAGACCCGGCGCGCGAGGTCGCTCGGGAGGAGCGGCATGTCCGCATTCGCGAGGCGCTGCAGCGCTTGCCGTATGCGTATCGGGCTCCGCTTGTGCTGCGGTTCTACAACGACTTGTCATACCGCGAGATCGGGGACATCCTGAACATTCCCGAGGGAACGGTCAAGACTCGGATTCATCGGGGGAAGGCCATGTTGAGAGAGTTCGTGGGAGAGGAGCGTGATTCATCGTGAACACTGATCCTCTCGAAATGCTGTTGCGGGAGACGTTGCGGGAAGAGGCCTCGGCGGAGGCCGGGCGTCTCGACGGACTCGAACAGCGGGTCGTCGAGGACTTGGGGGATCGCGCTCCGCGGTTGGGATGGTTGGGCGGCCTGAAACAGCTGATTGCCCCAACGCGGGCCGGTCGCTTCGGTCAGGTGGCTGTGGTCGCCGCGACGGCGGCCGCATTCCTGATCGTCGGCGCGCTTGTCGGGAAGGACCTTCCTCTCTTCGGTGGACCGAAGGCTGAATCCCGCGGGGCCATGCTGCGGTCGACGGCGGAGAACGAACTTCTGTTTGTCCTCCCCGCGATGAACGCCGAGAACGTGTCGGTTGTCGGCAGCTTCAACGATTGGGAGCCCACGCCGTTGTCCGATGAAGACGGGGACGGGATCTGGACGGCAAGGGTTTCCGTGCCCCCCGGACGCTACGAGTATGCGTTCGTCATCGACGGGCGCTGGTGGGGCCAGGATCCGCTGGCCGACGAGTATGTCCGCAGCTTCGGCGAGTACAGCTCGGTTCGCTACGTGGGTGGAGGAGGCGACGGCGTATGATGCGTCGGCTCGTCGGTCTTCTGGGGGTCGTCGGCGTCGTTCTTGCCTTTGCTGCAGGTGGGGGCGCACAGGTCGTTCTCGCCGACTTCCAGCGGGTTCTCTCTGCGATTCCCGTGACCGCCGACGGGCGAATCCTGTCGACACTGGATCGAGCCCTGAGACAGGAGGGATTCCCCGCCGCCGAGGTGCAGCGTCTGTTCGAGCGCTTGCTTGCGGTTCCCACCGCGGCCGCCGACAAGGAGGTCGTGATTCTCACGATCGTCGCGGCCCTCGAGGAAGGGATTCCTGTGGACGGGCTGCTCAACAAGGCGTTCGAGGGCCTGGCGCGAGGGGTATCCCTCTCCCCACTGAACCAACTCCTGCAGCAGCGTCTTAGGATCCTGATCGAAGCGCGCGACCTGCTCTACGCTAAAGGGATTTTCCGCGCCTCGGCTGGGACGCCGACCAGTTCAGGAGCTTCCGCTCTGCCGGCGGCTCGCTTCGATGCCCTGCTGAGCCAGCTCGGCGACGCCCTCGGCGACTACCTCGAGAGCGGTGGAAGTCCACACGACGGAAACCTGATCGACCAGAACGTCGAGGCCCGGCTCACGATGCTTCGCGGCTCGGTGCTTGCCCTTGGGGACGTGGACCTCGTCCTCAGTCGCATCGGTCCGGAGGATTTGACACGGGCCGTGCTTGCTGCGTTGAATTGAGTTCTGAAAAGCGAAGTCGGACGGAATCGCCTCAAGGAGGAGACATGAAGAAGGGGACATGGCGGGTTGGAGTTGCGCTCACCCTTCTCGTCGCGCTCGTCGGCGCGGTGGGATGGGCGCAGGGCGTTGCCCCGAAGGGGATCATTCCGACTCCTCCGGAGTCGACGGACCTTGAGGTCCGAATCTGGGTCGATCGCGGCGCGTACGCGGTCGGTGAGCCGATCACCATTCACTACAGCGTCAACCAAGCGGCGTATGTCTACATCTGGGACATCACTCCAGACGGCCAAGCGAACCAGATTTTCCCGAACGCGTTCCCGGGAGGCTCGGAGAACTACGTGGCGGCGGGCGAATACATCGTTCCCGGAACCTGGAAGGTGGCGCCGCCGCTCGGCACGGAGTACCTGCAGATCCTGGCGACGACGTCGCCGGTCGATCCGTTCGCGTACTTCTCGCCCGACCCCGAGTCGTTCCAGGCCCAGGTTGAAGTCCAGATCCTCGGAATTCTCCCCGTGAGCGAGCGCACCTGGAACTTCACGAGCTTCGAGATCATCTCGGGCACCGCGCCGAGCTATGGAACCCTCGACATTCGCTCCATTCCCTCCGGTGCGACGATCGCTATCGACGGCGCGTACTCGGGATATACGCCGCGCGTCGTCTACGTCGGCCAAGGATTCCACGAGATCGAGATCTCCAAGGCGGGGTATGGGGCGTGGCGCAGCGCGGTGTTCGTCATCGCGGGTAAGACGAGGATGATCAGCGTCACGCTCGTGGCCGTGACGCCCCCGAACCAGAACCCGGTCCCGGCGTTCACGTACGCCCCGGCGCTTCCGAACGTCAATGAATGGGTGCAGTTCGATGCGTCGGCGTCCTTCGACCCCGACGGAACGATCGCGTCCTACGCGTGGACGTTTGGCGATGGAGCGACGGGAACCGGACCGGTCGTCTGGCACCGGTACAACGCCGGCGGGGCCTACACAGCGACCCTGACCGTCACCGACAACGGCGGGGCGACGTCTCCGGTCAGCGAAGCGATCCAGGTCGGCCCCACGAATCAGCAGCCTGTGGCGCTGTTCACGGCGGATCCGGCCGTGACAAGCGTTGGCGGCTGGGTGCGGTTTGATGCGTCGACGTCCTACGATCCGGACGGGACGATCGCGTCGTACGCGTGGGCGTTCGGCGACGGGATCACGGCGAGCGGGGCGGTCGTGTGGCATCGCTTCAGCACGGCGGGGATCTTCTCCGTGTCGCTCACCGTCACGGACGGCATGGGCGCTCAAGACGTGGAGACGCACCCCGTGCAGGCCGGTTCGGTGAACAATCCGCCGGCCGCCGCGTTCTTGTACTCGCCAACGTTGCCGCTCGTGTCGGAGTGGGTTCAGTTCGACGCCTCGGCGTCGACGGATTCCGACGGGTCCATCGCATCCTACCAGTGGTCGTTCGGGGACGGCACGACCATGACCGGCTTGGTGGTCTACAAGCAGTTCGGCGCCGCCGGGATCTTCCCGGTGACCCTCACGGTCACCGACGATGACGGTGCGACGAACGCACAGACCCAGTCTGTGCAAGTGGGAACTCCGGCGCAAGCTCCTGTCGCGGGGTTCACCTACGCGCCAGCGTCGCCAACGCCCGGCCAGCCGATCACCCTCAACGCGAGTGCGTCGTACGACCCGGATGGGACGATCGCCTCGTACCAGTGGGATCTGAACGGTGACGGAACGAACGACGCGTCGGGAGGCGTCGTGCAAGTGACGTACGTGAACTCCGGCACGGTGCCGGTGCGGCTGACCGTCACCGATTCGAGTGGGCTGCAGAACGCCGTAACGAAGATGATCACCGTGGTGTCGTCTTCGCCGCCCGTACCGGGGCCCGGTCCTGGGCCTTCCGGGGCGCCGGCGATGGGTGCGACGCCCGGGTTCTTCGTTTGGGGAACCGACACGTGGCACATCACCCTTAACGCCGGAAACGGTTGGTCTGCGCCTCGCGGCTACCGAATCGAGTTGCGAACGGACGGTGGTTTCTCGACCGTCAACCAAGTGGCGAGCGGCGGAGTCGCCCCGATGGGCCTCGTGCCGGAGCCGACCTCGGCCGGGAAAAACCTGATGTTCGAGGGGATGTTGCAGACCGGAACAGTCGACTACACGTTCACGGCCCCCGGATCGACAAGCATCTGGTTCAGCCTCAAGATCGATACCGACGGGAACGGAACGCTCGAGACGTCGCCAGCGTTCGTCTACCTGCGCGCGGCGATGGTCCACCCGACCGCGGCTCCTTTCGCCCTTGGGTTGCCGAAGAGCTACAGCGGCGCGCTGACGCCGTCGGTGGACTTCCGCATCGGCATCCCTGTGTCGTACCCGTCGTTCATTCTCTGGGGGCCGTCGATCTCCGAACTCGGAGGGTAGGCGAGCGTTCGTCTGGAATGTGTGCGGGGCCGCAATGTGCGGCCCCGCTTTCGTTTTCAGTTGCTCCTCCCGCTCCGTGCACGATATGATCTTGACCGTATGAATGCACGGTACCTGTCGGTTGACTGGCCTCTCGACCACCCCGAAGTCCGTCAAGAGGGGTTCTTCGATTCTTCGTCGTTCTCGTCCTTTGACGCCGTTTTCGTTGATCCGTTTGGCATTCCCCGCCACTGGATCGACGCGACGGCCCCCGCCGGCGACGGAGCGCGACGGACTGATCCCGAGCAGGACCGCGGGTTCGGCCGCACGCTAACACGGTGGATGGCGAAGCGGCGCGAGGAGGCGGACGACCTGCTGAAGCGGCGAGGCGGACTCCTCGTCACGCGCTTGCACCCCCGAGGAGAGGGGTTGGAGATCGCGGCGGCGGGAACTCCGGCGGAACGGATCGACAGGTACAGCTGGCTTCCCACGGTGTCTCTCGTCGATCGACACCACCAGCTTGCCTTCCCTGCGAACGCTCGTTTCGTTGCCCGCCGGGGAAGCGACGTGATCCTCGAGCGCTCGGGAAGTCCCTTCGAGGACTACCTGCGCGAGTTCGACGGCCGGATTCGTTACTCGGCCGTGTACCAGGATCTCCTCTCCACGCCGGTCGAGCGCTTCGCCTCCGTGCTGGCGCGCAACCGCGTCGGGGATCCGATCGCCCTCGAGATTCCGGTTTCCGAAGGTCGGTTGGTCCTCCTCCCCCTTGTCGAAGGGGTTCCCGCCTCGCGAGAAGCCGACGTCCTCGCGCACGCCGTGGCGCGATCGGGGGAGCGGCCTGAGTTCCTTGCTGTCCCCGATTGGTTGCCGGCGTACTCGCTCCCCGGCGAGGACGCTCTCGCCGATGAATTGGCCGGGCTCGTCGAGCGCCGCGACGCGCTCGTCGCGAAGGTTGAAGAGGTGTCGAAGCGGCTGGAGGAGAAGACGCGCCAGAAGCTCCTTCTCTACGCGCAGGGCCGAACGTTGTTCGGCGGCGCGGTGGCGCGTGCCTTCGTAGAGCTGGGGTTCGATGTGGACGCCGTCGGAGACCTCGTGTCGCTTCAAAGTGACGAGGGGAACGCTCTGGTGGCTGCGGAGGCGTCCGAGGGGCCGAAGGTCGGAGCCACGGCGTACGGTCGACTTCACCGTGAGATGGAGAAGCGGATCGCCGACGGAGAAGATCCGGTCAAAGGGATTCTCGTCGTGTCGGGATCCCGGGAGCTCGACCCGAAGAGGCGCTCAACCCAGTTCGTCGCGGAGGCGTTGCGCGGGTGCCGCGCGCACGGGTACTGCCTCGTGACCTCCTACCAGCTCTTCCGACTGGTTGAGGCCGCGTCCGGCGCGCAGAACAAGAAGGCGCTCGCAGCGATGCGCCGCAAGCTGCTTGAGACGGACGGCGAACTGCGCGAGGTCGGGGCTTCGGGAGCTGAATGATCCCCGTCCTTGCGACATCGATTGCCCTGACCATCCTGAGCGTGTTCGCCTGCGGTGCGTACGCGCGATGGATGAGGCGACGGGCCATCGGGCAGCACGTCCGCGACGTGGGCCCCGCGCACGAACAGAAAGCCGGAACCCCAACG
>JBDKUT010000097.1:0-6256 GCA_039679545.1 Thermotogota bacterium | reverse complement strand
CTCAACCTCAATCTTGGTGAGGACTTTCGACGCGTTGAGCAAGGCGACGCCGCCTCCGGGAAGAACGCCTTCATCGACGGCGGCCTTCGTCGCCTCGAGCGCGTCCTCCATGCGGTGCTTCTTCTCGGACAGCTCCGTCTCGGTGGGGGCGCCGACCTTGATCACCGCGACGCCGCCGGCGAGCTTCGCCTTCCGCTCCTCCAGCTTCTCGCGGTCGTAGTCGGAGTCCGTAGTCTCCATTTGGGCCTCGATCTGCTCGATCCGGCCCTGGATTGCCGCGGCCTTGCCCTTGCCGCCGATGATCGTCGTGTTCGATCCGTCGACCTTGATACGCTCGGCGGAGCCCAGCATGTCGAGGGTCGTGTCCTTGATCTGCATCCCGGCGTCCTCGGCGACGACGGTTGCGCCGGTCAGGACCGCGATATCTTCGAGCATCGCCTTGCGGCGGTCGCCGAAGCCGGGGGCCTTGACGGCGCAGCTGGAGAGGGTTCCCTTCAGCTTGTTCAGGACCAGGGTTGTGAGCGCCTCGCCGGTCACGTCCTTCGCGATGAGAAGGATCGGCTTGCCGGTCTGGACGACACGCTCAAGCAAGGGGACCAGGTCGGTCGCGCTCTTCAACTCGAGGTCGGTGACCAGGACAAACGGCTTCTCGAGGAGGACTTCCATCTTCTTCGGGTCGGTGACGAAGTATGGCGACGTGTACTCGCGGTCGAATTGCATTCCTTCGACGACCTCGTAGTAAGTCTCGATCGTGTCCGAGTCCTCGACGGTGATGACGCCGTCCTCGCCCACGGCCTCCATGGCGTCTGCGATGATCTTCCCGATGGAGGCGTCCTTCGCGGAGTTCGCGCCGACCTGAGCGGTCTCTTCCTTCGATTTGAGCTTGCGGCTCATCTTCTTCAGCTCGTCCACGATGGCCGTCGAGCCCTTCTCGAGCCCGCGCTTCATCTCCATCGGGTTCGCGCCCGCGGCGAGGTTCTTGAACCCCTCCTCAATCAGCGCGTGGGCGAGGACCGTGGCCGTCGTGGTGCCGTCGCCGACGTTGTCGTTCGTCTTCGACGCGACTTCCTTGACGAGCTGGGCGCCCATGTTCTCGAAGGCGTCCTTGTACTCCTGCTCGGCGGCGATCGTGGCGCCGTCGTCCACGATGTCCGGGGTGCCGAACTTCTTCTCGAGGATGACGTTGCGGCCCCGCGGGCCGAGCGTGATCCGAACGGCGTCGGCGAGCTTGTCGATGCCGACCTTCATCCTGCGACGTGCTTCCTCACCGAAAATGACTTCCTTCGCCATCTTGGTTTCCCCCTTTGTGAGCTACTCCTTGACGATGGCGAGGACCTTCGACTCCTCGACGAGGATGTACTTGTCTTCGCCCTCTTCGATCTCCGTGCCGGAGAAGCTGGCCACGAGGATCTGATCGCCGACCTTGACCTCGAACTTCTCGTCGGTCCCGATTGCCACGACTTCGGCGCGAATCGTCTTCTCGTTCTTGACGGAGTCGGGAAGGACGATTCCCCCTGCGGAGGTCCGGCTCTCGCTCTCAAGCTTCTTCGCCAGGATCCTCTTTCCCAGAGGCTTGACCCGCTTTCCCAATGCCTTGGTCGCCATCCGTATCTCCTCCTTCAACTGATGGTTAGCACTTAATGGGCTGGTTTGCTAAGTCATTGTAACGGAGCCCTCCAGTCCCGTCAAGGAACGGCGCGCTTGTCGGGAACATCGGTCTCCAGCATAGTCTCCGACATGCCTTCCGGCAAAGCCCATCTCCGAATCGAGCTTCTGCTTCTTGCGGCTTGGAGCGTCTTGGGAGCTTACCTCATCTTCGTGCGCTGGGTCACCTGGCTCACGGTGGCGGCTTTCTGCGTCTGCTACGTGGCGTCGATGGCTCTTCTGAGCCCGGACCTGGATCTCGTCGGAAGCCGGCCGTTCAAACGTTGGGGGCCGCTACGGGTTCTCTGGTGGCCCTACGCCGCGCTGTTCCGGCATCGGCGGCTGTCCCACCACTGGTTCTTCGGTCCGCTGACGCGCGTGGGATACGTTCTTGCGTGGATTGTCGCCATCGGGATTGCGGTCGGATGGATCGGAGCCCGGAACTTCCGGGTCCGACTTCCGAACGCTGAGTTTCTGGTGGCGATCGCCCTCGGGCTGTACCTCCCGAACGCGACGCACATCGCGGCGGACGCGATCCAGACGGCGTGCAAGCGTCGCTGGCGACGTCGGAGGCGGTGAGTTCGGGATCGTCTTGCGGGGGTGCAGGAAGTCGTTGTCGAGCGGCTCTGTTGGCGGCGTACAACGTTCTCGGGATATCATGGAGGAAGAGCGCGTCTTGGCGGCGCGTGCCATGAAGGAAGGGAGTCAATCACCATGGGTCTTTCGATCAGCGATCTGCGGAAGGGCATGATCATCCTGTACCAAGGCGAGCTCTACGAAGTGTTCGAGTACGAGCACAACAAGCGTGGGCGTGGGAGCGCCGTCGCGTCGACGAAGCTGAAGCACCTCAAGACGGGCAAGGTTACGAGCGAAACCTTCCGGGGCTTCGAGGATACCTCGACCGTGTTCCTCGAATCGCGCGAGCTGCAGTACCTGTTCCACGACGGTGACAACTACAACTTCATGAACGTCGCGACGTTCGACCAGTTCCCGATCCCGAAGGAGATGCTCGGACCGCAGGCCGAGTTCCTCGTCGAAGGGACGGTCGTCATCGGCTACTACTACAAGTCCGAGATGGTCAAGGTCGACCTTCCGAACTTTACGACGCTCAAGGTGGTTCGCACGGAACCCGGCGTGCGCGGAGACACCGTCTCCAACGTCGACAAGCCGGCCACGCTCGAGACGGGGGTGGTCGTCCGGGTGCCGCTGTTCGTGAAGGAGGGCGACCACCTGAAGATCGACACGCGCACGGGGGCGTACGTCGAGCGAGTCTAGCGGTCCAGCGAGGAGGAAGGATGGCGGAGAGGAGGATCGAAATCGTCGATGATGACGGGCGGATCACGATGGCGGAAGAGGTCATCGCTTCCATCGCCCGCATCGCCGCGGAGAAGGTCGACGGGGTCGGCCACTCCTCCGGCTCGCCGGGAGGCCTGATGAGCATCTTCGGCGTCGAGGACGTGGCTCCCACGATCAAGACAGAGCTGGTCAACGAGCAAGTCCGCCTCGAACTCAAGATCGCCGTCGAGTACGGGTATCCCGTTCACGCCGTCGCCCGCGGCGTCCAGCAGAACGTCGAGCGCGACATCGAGCGGCTGGTCGGCCTTTCGGTCTCGTCCGTCGACGTCAACGTGAAGAAGGTCGTTCCCCCGCACACGCACGACGCGGGGAAGAAGTGAGGAGGCCGGGATGGTCGACGCGGACAAAGGGAGTGTAGGCATCTCGAAGGACGTCGTCACGGCCATCGCCGGCATCGCCGTCTCGGAGATCGGCGGGATCGCCAACCTCCGTCCTGGGGACAGCGTCTTCCGCCGCGGTGAGGGGATGAAGCGCTACGTCGACACAACGGTCGACGGCGACGTCGTCACCGTGACGGTGCGAATCACCGTCGTCTACGGGGTTCCCATCCGCAAGGTCGCGAAGCTGGTCCAGGCACGCATCAAAGCCGAGATCGAGCGAATGACGGGGCTCCGCGTCAGCGCCGTGAACGTCGATGTCCAGCGGGTTGTCAAGGGCGACGAACAGGGCGAAGAAGCCGCGCGAGAGAACACCGACGAGTGGGACGACACGGGCGAGATTTGAGGCGCGCGAGGCCCTGAGCGATGCAGCGATCCCGAGCTCGTGAGTTGGTTCTGTTCGCTCTGTACCGAGCGGAGTTCCTTCCCGTCGTTCTTGAAGAAGTCTGGGAGGACGAGGACCCCGGCGACCAGCGCCCGTACATCGAGAGCGCCTACAACGGCATCGTCGCCCGGCGCGACGAAATCGATCGAATGATCGGCGAACGTACGGTCGGCTGGCGGTTCGACCGGCTGGCTCTCCTCGACCGGAACATCCTGCGGATTGGCGTCTACGAGCTTCTCTACTCGGAGGACGTCCCGCCCGAGGTCGCTCTCGACGAGGCGGTCGAGCTGGCGAAGTCGTACGGGACGGAGCAGGCTCGCGGATTCATCAACGGGATCCTCGATCGGGTCTGGAAGGAGAAGCGTGAGCGCGAAGAAGCTTCTGGGTAAGCCGCTCGCCGAAGCCCGACGCGACGATCTGGCACACCGGGCGGCAGGCTTTAAAGCGCGAACCGGCTCGGCCCCACGTCTCGCCGTCGTGCTCGGGACCTCGGACGAAGCCGCGCTCGCCTACTTCCGATCCAAGAAGCGCCTCGGAGAGAAGCTCGGAGTCGTCATCGACGAAGTGCGGGTGAGCGACCCGACGACCGAGCGCCTCGTCGACTCCGTTCGGGCGCTTGCCGTCGACCCGTCGGTGCACGGCACCCTGATCGAGACCCCTCTTCCTGCGGGCGTTGACCTCCGCGCCGTGCAAGACGCGATCCCGGCCGAGAAGGACGTTGACGGGGCGAGCACGCTGTCGCTTGGAAGGCTCTTCGCCGGACGGCCCGGCTTCGTTCCGGCGACCGCGGCGGCGGTCGTGGCCCTCCTCGACGGGCACAAGATCGAGCTTCGCGGCGCCCACGCCGTCGTCGTCGGGCGGAGCCTCGTCGTCGGGCGGCCGCTCGGCCAGCTTCTGCTGGCTCGCGGCGCGACGGTCACTACGTGCCACTCGCAGACGAAGAACCTCGCGGCGCACACGAGGATCGCCGACCTCGTCTGCGTTGCGGTCGGGAAGCCCCGCTTCTTCGGCGCCGACGCGGTTCGTTCCGGTGCCGTCGTGGTTGACGTCGGAACGAACGCCGTCGGCGACACCCTCGTCGGCGACGTCGACTTCGCCGCTGTTTCCGAGGTTACGGCCTGGATCAGTCCCGTTCCCGGCGGCGTCGGGCCGCTCACCACCGTGCTCCTGATGGAGAACGTCGTGGAGGCCGCGGAAGCGAGCCTGCGATGAAGCGGAAGCCGTCGCCCGGCGGCTACGCCGACCTTCACCTGCACACGGTGGCCTCGGACGGCACGCAGACCGTGGCCGAGTTGGTGGCCCGCGCGAAGGCCGCCGCGCTCTCCTGCATCGCCGTCACTGACCACGACACCGTATCGCCCGACTTGACCGAGCGGGTGACCCATAGGAGCGGCGTTGAGGTGATCACCGGCGTCGAACTCAAGGCCGACTTCGACGGAGTCAGCGGAGAGCTGCTCGGGTACTTCGTCGATCCCGCGGCGCGCGAGCTGGCCGATCTGCTCCACTGGATGGACCGGGCGAGAGAGCAGCGGATGGAGCGGATGATCCAGAAGTGCCGCGAGGTCGGCGTGGACCTCAACATGGACGACGTCAGGAACCACGCCGAGGGGAACGTCGGACGGCCGCACCTCGCCCGTGCGCTGATGGAGAAGGGCGCGATCTCCGAGTTCGACGAGGCCTTCGTTCGGTTCATCGGCCGCGGCCAGCCGTGCTACGTGCCGCTCGAGAAGGTGAGTCTGCGCGAGGCGATTCGAGTGCTCCGTGCCGCCGGGGCGGCGATCTCCGTGGCCCACCCGTGCCTGATGCGGGTCGCCGAGTGGGACTCGCTCTTTCGCCTCCTCGCAGAGGAGGGGGTCGATGCGATCGAGAGCGTCTACCCGTACCGCGACCCGCGCTCGCCCGACCTGTCCATCGCCCCCGAGCGCCTCGCGGCGGAGGCGGCGAAGCACGGGTTCCTCGTCTCCGGCGGCTCGGACGACCACGGGCCCGGCTCGTCGAAGCCGTCGCTCGGACAGGTTCGGCTGCCGTACGAGAACGTTGAGGCGCTGAGAAGCCGCGCGAGGATCTAGGTCATCGCGCTCCCGGCGTAGCGTCCATGCGCTCGGTTCCCACGCGAGAGCGCACCGCACCCTTGGTGCGACGTCGTCCTCTCGCCAACGTCGGAGACAAGCTCCGACGTCCTCGCCACGTCGCACACAAGGTGCGACGCGGACCTCAAGCCGGATTGCGGGTCTCATCTTTCGCAATCCGGCCGTCCACAAGCGTCACGAGTCGGTTGACGCGGTCGAGCAGACGACCGTCGTGCGTCGCAAAGAGGAACGTGGCCGAGTGGTCGCTGTTCAGGTGCCGCATCAGCTCGATCAGCTCGAGGCTCGTCGCAGTGTCGAGGTTGGCCGTCGGCTCGTCGGCGAGGACGATCGACGGCTCGGAGACGACGGCGCGAGCCACGGCGACGCGTTGCTGCTCCCCGCCCGAGATCCGGTTCGGGAAGGTG
>JBDKUT010000096.1:0-6992 GCA_039679545.1 Thermotogota bacterium | reverse complement strand
GATGAATATATTTATCAATCCACTTATTTTATCCTGAAGCCTTTTAAAGGCTGACGATTCGGAAAGTTCTTTTACTCCGTCTCCGAATCCTGTTTTTATTCCTTTCCAGAACGACTTTATTCTCTCCAACCAATTCTCGAATTTTCCGAGGAAAGCGACAACACCCTGGTTCTCCGCCTTCTCGAATTCCTTTTTCAGTGAATCCGAAAACCCTTCTCCACTAAGGATCGACATCATCCCAGACAAAGCTAATTGTACGTTGTGCAATACCTTCTCGAAGCTAAGTCCTGATTTCCCGCCAATGCCAAAAGCTCCGGAAAGTGATTTGATTCCAATTCCAAGCCCAGAAAGCAACATCAATATTGGTATTCCTATCAGTACGAGTTTACCAATTGAGAAAACGAACCCAAGAACAGATCCGCCTAGCATATTCAACACACCGCTGACGAGCATCAGGCCACCAGCCAAAGTTATAATTGCTCCGATGGACACAACAAATTTTAGAATCATCTGCCTGGCTTCCGGGGAAAGTGAACGGATGAAATCAGTAACACCCACTATTGCCTCGTGCAGCATGATTGTCCAAGGCTTCATGGCCTTCGCGAAGTCCTCTCCGAGAACAGTCAAGAAGGTATTGAACCCGCTGTCTATCAATTGCTTCTGTCCTGCGTAGGTGTCGAGGAGCGCGCTTTGGTACACCTTCGCGACACCCTTGGAAGTCCGCAGCACGTCGCTCAGGTTCTCCACACCGAGTGCGAGCTTCAGCGCCGCCTCCTGATTTTTGGTCAGGGTGTCTCCGTTCTGGGAGAGTTCGTAACGCATCGCGTTGATGGCGTTCGCCCCGCTCAGGATGATCGGCTCGCCGTTCTTCATGGCCGTGAAGCTCGCGTTCTGAACCGCGTTGTAGGTGGATATACCTCGCACGCCGAATGCAATCGTCAGCATCCGCATCCGCTCTCTGTCGTTGAGTTTTGCGGTCTTTTCGGTCAGATCGAGAATGATCGAAAGCGCGTCGCGCATCTTCCCCGTCTGCTTATCGAAGATGTCGACGCCGCGCTGTTGTATCGCTTGCTGCGCGCTCTCATCAGAGGCCATCAGGCGCCATGCCTCTCTCAGCGATGTCGATGCAACCTCGGCGTCGATGTTCAAGTTCCGGATGAGACCAATCGAGATGAGCGCGTCCTCCCAGCTCTGGCCGTACATCTTCGCTGCCGAGGCCGTACGGCCGAGCACGAGCTCGAAGTCCTTCGTGGAGAAGTTGGTGAGCTGCTCGATCTTGAGCAGCTGGTCGGTGACACGCGCGGACTCCTTCAGAGAGAAGTTCATTGACTTTATTGATCCGACGACCGCCTGCGCGGCGCCGGCGATCCCGAGGTTGCCCATCGAGCCGGTGGCGAGTTGCAAGGACGGTATCAGGGCGTCCATCTGCTCCTGTGCCCGGAGGCCCATCGAGGAGAGAACCTCGTATGCCTCGGCGACTTTCAACGGAGTAAACGCCGTCGCCAGCGCAGCGTCGATGGCCATGTCCTTCATCGCCACCAACTCTTCTCCTGTCGCCCCGGCAATCTGTTGTACACCAATCATCCTCTGTTCGAAGGCGCCCCCGGCATCCGCAGCCGTCTTCATCAGTTCCAACATCTGGGTTCCGACGTTGAGGGCAGCGTAGCCCATCGCAGACGTTCCCAGTGAGCTGCTCATCGCGCCGCCGAGGTTGAGTTTCTTCACACCCTTTTGGAGCCAGCCGAACGCGGCGCCGACCTTCTTGACGACCGGCGTAGCGGCGTCGTAGGCGCGAAGGATGAAGCCCGCTCCCATGTTGTTGAGCATCAGGAGCCGCCCTTCTTCTTGAACGCCGCGTGGACCTCGCGCTCGCGCTGCTCAATCGACATCTCGAGAAGGTCGACCGCCTCGTGAACAGAGAGGTCTTCCGTTTCGGTGTACCCGAGCTGAAGTCCGGCGCCGAACAGCGGCAGCCACGCGATGTTGAACCTCAGCCTCGTCACGTCCTCCTCCGTCAGACCTCCGATGAGTCGTGCCCAGCCCGGAGTTTCCTCTTGCTCGCCTGGGCACGCCCAGGGGTAAGGATCCCATCGAAAGGGAGGTCGAGCCGGAACACGTTTCTGCACTGCGTACGCGTGCACTCCGCCTCGATCTCCGTGTCGACGCCGCAGTCGACCCGGAAGAACTCCTGGCGCAAATCCTCGGCATCGTCGCTCGTCAGGCCCTCGCCGCTGAACGGGCCCTTGCCCTCGCCGTCGAGCCAGTTCATCATGTCAGCGGAATCGACTCCATCCACCTTCGAAATCCGTGCGCGGAACATGCACGCCATCTCACGCCCCGGGAACTTCTTGTCGAGCTTCTCCTGGAAGGCGAGATCCTTGACCATGCCCAGGTTGTAGTGGACGGTCTTCCCCGCGATCTCCACGGTGAGAGGACGGCCCTCGCGCAGCGCTTCCGCGGACGCCTCCGGAAGCTGCTTGACGACGAGGTCTTTGTCGAGGTCGACAACCCAGCCGAAGCGGTTGTTGCACCCGCGGTTCGGGCAGACGAGCTCGATTTCGTACTCCTTGCCCTCGCGGTACGAGAGCTTCCGGAGACCGAGGAGCGCGCCGAAGAAGTCTCCGGCGAGCATGTTGTCCCACTTCGGTTTCGATCCCGGCTTCGCCTCTGGATTCGGGCCGGGCTCGATGACGCTGAGCGTGCACTTGTCCACGACCTCGACGAGGATCCGCTCCTGCGAACCCTTCCTCGAGCGCGACGCCGCCGCAAGGTAGTTCTCCTCGCGCAGCGTGATTTGCCGCATCTCGATTTCCATGCCGGACGGGAGTTTTATCGCTTCGGTCTTCATGACCCCTCCTTTGCCTCTCTCTTTCAATCCCTCGCGGGACCGGCCGGCGGGGGCGCGGTATGCGCCCCTCGCCGGTCATAGCCTTTGCCCAAGCCGCCACACGGCGGCGATTCGATCAGGCCGGGACCTGCTCGAAGTAGTCGAACTTCACGATCACGGACTCGATCCGCACCTCACTCGCGTCGTTGTCCCAGTCGCCCGCGCTCCACTTCCGGCAGTAGCACTTGAAGCACCGGAAGCGCCGAACGTCCTCACCGGAACGGTCGAGCTGCACGACGTCGAGCGTGCGGAACAGATCCGGCGGGACCATGCCGGTGCCGGCCGCCGCGTCGTACGAGTCGCGGAACCAGTTGTACAGATCGTAGTCGTCGCACGCGCCCCGCTCGAGCGTCAGCTCCGAGAAGGTCACGAGGCCGGGTGCGTTGTGCGGGTGAAGCCGTCCGCCCTCGCGGTGTTCGACGTTCTCGATCTCGGCCGAGAGCTCGCTGCAACGGGTGAAGGCCGCCCGTGCGACGCCGTCGATCTCCACGATGAAGGAGAACTTCTTGTCCCAGTTCGTCGGGGTTCCCATCGTTCATCCTCCTTCTACGCCGCGAGGCTTTCCTCGAGCGCCCTGGTGTCCTGCGTGATGAGCAGGACGATCCAGTCCGTCGGCTTGTTGGTCGCCAGGCCGATCCTGATGGTCATGATGCCGGCGAACTCGTTCATCACCGGGTTGAGCGCGTCGCTCGCATCGACGAAGAAAGCGTCCGCCGGGTTCGTGCTCCTGAAGGCGCCCTTGTTCATCTCGCCGACGAGGAACATCGTGATGCCGCGGTCGGCCTACTGCCGGTTCGCGTGGTTGTTGAAGCGGTGCCGGAAGACCTGGAGGCCCTCGACGAGCGACTGGCCGATGAAGATGACGCCGCGGCGCTCCCCGATGGACGGGAAGTTCCCGGTGCTCTTCAGGGTCTTCGAGCCGTCGATGTACCACAGGCCGCCGGACGTCCGGTTGAACGGGTTGATGCGGTACGGGTAGACGTAGTCGCGGGTCTTCATGTCGATGACCTGGTGCTCGGAGAGCCCCTGCGGGTCGTCCTCCACGCCGGTCATCCCGCGGATGACGCCCCACCCGTCGCCGTACCCGGCCACCGCCTCGTACACGCCGCCGAGCCGCTGGTCGTTCGCCGCGCACTTCCCGGCGATCCAGCCCGACGGCGGGACCGTGATGTTCGACGCCGTGCCGTACACCGACGGCTGCGGGTTCGCCACCTTGATCCGCGGCCAGTGGATCGCGCCGAACTCGCTGTACTCGAGCAGGCCCGCGCTCGTGACGTAGGTCACGATCTGCGTCTTCGTCTGCGCCGCCGGGCAGTCGAGGAAGCAGAACATCGAGCCGTTCCTGTCGATCTCCGCGTAGTCCAGCATGCCCTTGTGCACCGCCTCGGTCGAGACGCCCGGGACGATGAGGATGCGGCCGGTGGAGATGCGGTCGAACGTGTAGAGCCCGGTGGGGCCCGCCACGTTCCCGACGTAGTCCGAGTCCGCGAGAGCGGTCAGGCCGTCGTCGCCGCCGACCATATTGGCCGAGGTCCCGTTGGCCGGGCGCTTGATCGGGAGCGGCGTCAGCAGCAGATCGTCGACCGTGATGAGGCGCGAGCCGAGGTTGACGTCGTTGACCACGGTCTCGACGTAGCTCAAGCTCGTCGGGTCCATGTTGACGTTCGGCCAGGTCTCCTTCACGACGCTGCTCTGGATGACCTTCAGGTTGAAGCTCGCGGTGAGACCGTTCGTCGCGGCCTCGATGGCGATCCGGATGTCGTTCGCGTACTCGCCCGGCGTCTTCCCCTCGCAGAGGAGCGTCGGCTGAACGACCGCGGCCGCGCCGTGGTGGAGGATGTGGTCGAGCCCGAAGTCGACCGTCGAAGTCGCCTCGATCTGGATCTCGGCCAGCGCGCCCGTCGCGATGGTCTGCATCTGGATCGTGCCGGTGAGCCCGACGATGACGTTGACGAGACCGACGAGTCCCACCGCCGCCTCGACGATTGCTTCGACCTCGAGCGCCGTGACCGCCTTGAGGTTGCCGACGTTGCCGGTGCCGATCACCTGGGCCGTCGGGAACTGGAGGACGGCGTTCGCCGTGCCGCCGGTGATCTCGATGGTCGCGTCGTGACCTTCGCGGTCCGTGTTGATGGCGACCCCGAACGCCGGGCCCGCCCCGTGCTTCGCGGCGTTCGCGTCGTCCAGATCCACGTTGATGCGGTAGATCACCTCGAGCGCCGTCGCCGCCCCGGGGACCGCGAAGTCCGACGGCGCGAACACGACCTGCTGGCTCGTGCCGTTCACGAGCACGTCGAGCGTCTCACCGCCCGAGAGGTTGTACGGCTCGGTCACGGCACCGGTGTTCTGGCTCGCGGCGGCCCCCGTGAAGGGCACCGCGACCGTGCCGGCGCCGACGTCGACATCAACGTGCTGCGCGTTCGTCATCGAGAACGGGGCCGTGCCGGTCCCCGGGCCGACGACCGCCGGCGTCGCCAACGAGCCGCTGTTGTTGAGCGTCACGCTGGCCTTCGACGCCGTAGCCGTGGCCGGATCGGTCACATCGACGAAGTGGCAGGTCCGCGACACCCACATGAACGTGCCGCCCTGCCGGTAGAATCCGTACGCCGCGACTGCGACGTCGGATTCCAGTGTGAAGCCGCCGAAGATCCTCTGGTACTCCTCGAACGAGGTGGTGAGCTGCGGATCCGCGATGGGGCCCCGCTCGGTGATGCCGAGGCAGAGCGTCACGGCGCTCGGAAGCGCGGTGATGGTCGGGATCGAAGGCTCCTCTTCGAGGATGACCACCTTCGAGGCAAGAAGTTCTGCTCCCATGTCTTCCTCCTGTCGCCCTCACTCTGTGGGGCGCGTGGTGTGGTCTCCTACTCGATCTTGCCCTTCCGTCCGCCGCCCTTCTTGGATCCCTCGATGGGCTCGTCGGAAACCTGCGCCCTCGTCTCGGCGACCTTGCCCGCCTCCGCTCCGATGATCTTCACCTTCGGGCGCGGTCCGGTCGCGTCTGCCTTCAGCTCGGGGATGAGCATGACCCGTGGGTCGAGCCCTCCCGTCCGCTGCCCCTTGCCCCCGGGAACGTGGATCGACGAGGTCACGGGCCCGCGCCGTCCGCTGGTGCAGAAGCACCGGCCCGCCTTCGTGCACACGACCTGATGGTCGATGCGGTACTCGATTGCGCGTCCCGTCTGGTTCTCGATTTCGATCTTCCCTTGCATCGCTCCCTCCGTCACGGGGTCTGTGCTTGAAGCACGCTGTCGTCGACAATCCAGCCCCGCTCGACAATAGTACCAAAGTCCGTGTCCACTTGCACGCCCCGAACTACGCATCGCGAAACCGAGACGACAAGGTCGTCTGCGCTCGGCTCTGTGTCCATGTTCGGAAACTCTCCCCACTCGGGCTCGAACTCGTACGCCTTCTCGCCCTTCGAGGGATCCGCGGGATCCACCGCGACACGGACGTACTTGATGTCTCGGTGGAAGAGGAGGAGTCCCTGCACGAGGGCGCTGAGGTGAAACGGGTTGTTCGCCCAGATCGCCTCTCCGATGGAGAGATCGACCGTCACCTCCGGCTTCCTCCGCATCCGGCCCTTGGCTCCACCGAGCGCGTCCGCCTCGTCCTCCTCCTTGTTCAGAGAGTAGAAGCGGTTCAGCAGAACCCTTGGGCCGTGAATCCGAAGGAGCGGACCGCTCGCGCGGAGCGTCTCCTGCAAGGCCGGCGTCAGCGAGTAGTCCCGCTGCGTCGTGTGGTGCGTGTTCTGCATCATGTGCCGGCGGTACAGTGAGATGAGCTCGCGGAGAACGCGCTCGAGATGCGACTCCGCGGTGCAGTCCGGCCGCGAGATCGTGTAGCAGTCGGCGCGCGTCGCGTTCTCGCCCGGGATCTCGACCTCGCTGTCGTCCAGGTTCGCAACGCGCACGTCGAGTGCCGCGGGGAACGTGATGTCGTAGGCGCCTCGCCACTCGGGAACGCGCGCCAGAATGAGACTCGTGCTTGCCGGATACGCCCACTCCGAATCGTAGCCCTGGAACTTCACGGACAACGTCTTCTGCTGTGGCGCGTGGATCGGCCCCGTCGCTGGCACCGCGTTCGGCAGGCGAAAATTGGTGCCCAC
>JBDKUT010000095.1:0-2411 GCA_039679545.1 Thermotogota bacterium | reverse complement strand
AGCTCATCCCGCAGCTGAGCATCCCGAAGATGGTCATCGCGATCATCAAGAACCTCGCGGCGCTGATTCGCGCCATCGCGGCCGACCTGCTCTACCTCCAGAGCCAGCTTCAGCGGATCGCCGACATGATCGACCGCGCCGCGGACCTGAACGACGTGAAGATGAACGGGTTCCTCGTCTGCGCGCAGGAGACGGTGGAGGGCTCCGTGATGTCGACGGCGGAGGCGCTGAAGGGAATCGGTCGCGTGATCCTGCTCGTCAACATCTTCATTGGGCTCTTCGGCGGGGAGCTCATCCCGTGCTTCGGCTCGCTGATTTCGGACAACCTGGCGGAGGGGCTCGACGTCATCATCGACCTGTTGACGACGCTCGCCGACATCCTCCAGGAGCTCGCCGAGGCGATCCCGGATCCGGACTACGCGCTGACGCTCGCATTGGGAGAGCAGCGGTGCTAGAGTGAGGTGACATGGCAGACGCAAAAGAACAGTTCGGCCGTGGCATCATCTGTCCCTTCCAGCGGGACGGGAAGGGCGACTTCGCGAACGCCTCGGGTATCACCGTGCTGCGGTCAGACATCGAGGAGCTTCTCGGAATCGAGGGGCCGTCGGCGAAAGATCCCGGAGAACTGCCGTGGGATCCGGATCGCGGCAGCCGTCTCGACTCGCTCCGGCACAGGCGCCTCCACTCCGAGATGGTCCGGGCCTTGGCCGAGCAGTACACCTCGACGCCTCTCCGCGTCTACGAACGGCGCGTGCGCCCGGGCCCGGTGAGGGTGAGCCAAAAAGACGAACGAACGCTCAGGGTCGAGGTGACGTTCGCACCTCGTTCAGCGCAGCTCGGCGAGCTCGAGAGCGTTCCGTTCTACGTGGAGCAGTAAGATGACGACCATTCTGCCACCGAGCTACGACTACACCGAGAAGGACTTCCTCGCGATCCGTGGGCGCGTCTTCGACCTCATCGGTTCCGTGTATCCGACGTGGTCGGATGACGCGGTCGCGAACTTCGGGAACCTCCTCGTCGAGTCGTTCGCGTGGATCCTGGACGTGCTGATGTTCTACCAGGACAACCAGGCGCGCGAGGGGCGCATCGCGTTCGTACAGCTCAGGCGCAACATGATCGCGCTGTGCAAGCTCATCGGCTACGAGCTCGACCCGGCGACCGCGGCGACGACGGACGTCACGCTCACGATCTCGAACGCCTCCGCGCTCAGCGGCACGGTCACGCCGGCGGCGACTCCGGTCGTCGTGCAGACCGAGGAGGTCACCGACCCGATCAAGGGGGAGCTGCAAGGAACCATCAGCTTCAACCTCGCGCTCGGGGAGACGAGCAAGGTCTTCCCGTGGGAGCACTCCATCACGCAGACGCCGTACGTCGTCGCCTCCAACGGTCGGGCAGACCAGAAGGACATCCTGCCGTTCGGTCCGTTCCTTTGGAACTCGGAGGAGGTTTCGACGCCGACGCAGGGAGTCTTCAGCAGGGTCGATTCCTTCTTCAACAGCGGGCCGACCGACTGCCATTACCGCGTGCAGATCGACCAGAACGACCGAGCCACGTGCTACTACGGCGACGGCAAGAACGGCGTGATCCCGGTTGGGGCTCGGACGACCAAGTACAAGACCGGCGGCGGAATCTACGGCAACATCGAATCCCTGTCGCTCAAGAAAGTCGTCGGGAAGTTCACCGACTCGCTGGGGCGCACCGCGTACATCACGGCATCGAACGCGGCGGCCGCGCAGGGCGGGAACCCACGCGAAGAGGTCGAGGGCGCCAGGGTGAACGCACCCGAGTCCGTCCGCGCGCTGAACCGCACGGTTGCTCGAGAGGATTTCGAGATCAACGCGAAGCGCGTCGCCGGCGTCGGCCGTGCGCTGATGCTGACGAGCAACGAGACGGCGCTCATCGGGGAGAACCGCGGGAAGCTCTTCGTCGTGCCGACGACAGGAGGGGTGCCGTCCTCGTTGCTCCTCCAGCAGGTCCGCGACAAGCTGACGCTGCCGCCTCCGTCCGGGTATCCACACACGCTCACCTTCCAGCTCGAGGTTCTCCCGCCGGTCTACAAAGAGGTGGACATCGACGTCACGATCTGGTTGCGCGAGGGGTACACCCCGAGCGTCGTGAAGGCATCCATCGTGGCGGCGCTCGAGGACTACTTCGAGCCGATGCTCGCCTCGGGCGCGCCGAACCCGAACGTGGACTTCGGCTACAACTACAAGGACGCCGACGGTCTTCCGGCCGGCGAGATCCCTTGGTCCGACATCTTCGACATCATCAAGGATGTCGTCGGCGTGCGGAAGGTGGAGCACAGCATGGAGTTGAACGGCGTTGTCGACGACGTCGGGATCGCGAACTGGGAGTTCCCGGCGCTGGGAGATCTGGTCGTGCTCAACGGCGCGACCGGTGGAGCGATTTAG
>JBDKUT010000094.1:0-6467 GCA_039679545.1 Thermotogota bacterium | reverse complement strand
TCTGCGATAAGGCTCCGGCCGTCGACAATCAGATCGTCGAAGTCCAGCACCCCGTTCTGCGGAGCGACGCCGGTGACGCGCACGACCTGGGTTCGCTCCCCGCGGGCAAGGAGCCCGGAGAACTCGAGTTGCGCTGTGCTGCCAACGACACTCGGCTCCCCGGCGAGCGCTCCCTTGATCTCGGCTACGCCATCCGCCGGAATGAGTCGATCGACCAAGCCGGCGGTCCCCCCACTCCACAAGTCCGCAAAGCCAATCTGCAGGTTCCCGTACTCGTGTACCGTCGACTCCTGAATCAGCCGCCGCGAGCTCTCGACGAAGCCAAGGACAAAGAAGGAGATCGCCGTACCGAGGGCGATGATCGTGAGAGAGAGAAGCGTGCGGCGGCGGTTCCGCCACAGGCTACGAAGCGGGATCCACCACCACACGAGGCTCACCCTCCTCCAGGCGACCGTCAAGAATTCGCACACGACGTTGCGCGTACTTCGACACCGCAGGGTCATGAGTGACGACGACGAACGTCACACAGTGCTCGTCGTTCAGCCTACGCATGAGATCCATCACCGCTCCGCCCGTGTCGGAGTCGAGGTTGGCCGTCGGCTCGTCGGCAAGGACGATCTTGGGGCCGGTGATGAGGGCGCGCGCGATCGCTACACGCTGCCGCTGACCTCCTGACAGAGCACCAGGCCTCCGCCGTGCGAGCTGCAACAAGCCGACCTCCTCGAGCAGCGCCCTGACACGAACGCGGCGCTCGGACCGCGGAATCCGCTGCAGCAAGAGCGGGTACTCCACGTTCTCCGCCGCCGTCAGGACGGGGATCAGGTTGAACGACTGGAAAACCAGCCCGATCTTCATCTTCCGAAGCGCAGCAAGCTGTCCCTCAGATTGCTGGCTGGTCGGAGTCCCTTCGATGTAGATCTCCCCCGACGTGGGCCGATCGATGACCGCGATCAAGTTCAGGAACGTCGTCTTCCCGCTGCCCGACGGTCCGTTGATCACCACGAAATCTCCTTGAGGTGCCGTGAACTGGACGTCGCGCAGCGCGTAGACCGGCTCGCCACCAACGTCGTAGATCTTGCTGAGATGCTGGGCCTCGAGGAAACGCTGTCCTCGGCTGTGGCAGAAACGGCTCTCCCCGTCCATGGATCCTCTCCCTCCGATGCGAAAACCACTGTAGACGAGTCGAAGGGGAAGCGCCAAGTGCCCAGGACACCCTTTTCCCCGTCAGCGTTCCCCGAAGATGGAGTCCAATCCGCGGATCTCCTATACTTGCCGGGTATTCGTGTGAGGTGTGCATGGACCCATGCCCATGCTCGAAGGAGGAGGCACCAGTGCTCGCGATTCGTGGAGGCACGATCCTCACGCCGGACGTGCGAGTTGAGAAGGGAACGATCCTCGTCGACGGCCGTCGGATCGCGGCCGTCGGACCCAGTATCCCGATCCCTCAAGGCGCTGAAACCTACGATGCAACCGACCTATACGTCCTTCCGGGTCTCGTCGAAGCCCACTGCCACGTATCGCTGTTCGCCGACGGGATCGACGCACGTTTCTACGACGGAAACGAAATGACGGACCCCATCACGCCCCACGTTCGCGCCCTCGACGCCGTCCATCCCGAGGATGCCGCCTTCGCTGACCTGCGGGAGGCCGGGATTACGACCATCAGCACGAGTCCCGGGAGCGGCAACCTCGTCGGGGGGCAGACGGCCATCGTCAAGACCGCCGGGCGCACGGTCGAGGAGATGCTGGTCCGCGCTCCGGGAGCGCTCAAGATGGCTCTCGGAGAGAATCCGAAACGAGTCTACGGCGACCAGAAGAAGACGCCGTCCACGCGGATGGGGAGCGCCGCCGTGCTTCGCGAATGGCTGACACGGGCCGTCGGGTACGCCGAGAAGAAGGCGAGGCACGCGGAGAAGCGGGCGGCGTTCGAGGCCGGAAACGCCGGAGCGATGCGCCCCGAGCCGTTCGACACGGACTTGCGTCTCGAGGTTCTGGCCAGTGCGCTCCGGCGCGAGCTGCCGGTGCACATCCACGCCCATCGCGCCGACGACATCATGACGGCGATCCGGATCGCCGAGGAGTTCCACCTCGACTGCATCCTCATCCACGCGACCGAGGGGTACAAGATTGCGGACGTGATCGCCGAGAAAGGATACCCCTGCATCGTCGGCCCTATCCTCTTCTCCCGCATGAAGCTCGAGCTACGTGATCTTCGGCCGAGCAACGCGGGGGTGTTGGCGCGCGCCGGCACCAGGGTCGCCATCCAGACCGACGAGGGCTCCGCGACCCGATACCTCGCGCTCAACGCGGCCGTCGCCGCGAGCGAGGGGATGGATGAGGCGACCGCGCTCCGCGCAATTACCCTGACCCCGGCCGAAATCCTTCGAATCGACGACCGAGTCGGGAGCCTCGAGCCCGGGAAGGATGCGGACATTGCCGTGTTCTCCGCCCATCCTTTCGACGTCGCGCGGTGTCGGACCGAGCGCGTCTGGATCGAGGGGAAGCTGATCTACGCCCGAGGCCCTAATGCCTGAGCGTCGGACGGCGACGCGGATCCCGCCCGGCGTCGCCTGGCTGCGGCGTAGCGCAGGATCCGTCGGTAGTGCTGCTCCGCCCCGCTCTCGTACCACGGGCGAAGCTCTACGTGGAGCGCCGTGTTGAATTCCTGATCCAGAGCCTCCTCGAGGTCCCCACGACACCAGCGTCCCATGCCGTGAAGCTCGAGCTGCGCCGCATTCCATTTCTGCTCGTAGTGTCCTTCGATCGGCTGTGCGACGATCTTCTTCTGAAGGTAGAAGGCCTCACAGATGGCCTGGAACCCCGACGTTCCCACGTACGCATCGCAAGAGGCGAGGTCGTCGAGGAAGCGTTCCGGGTCCGTCTCGAAGCGGACGTTCGACGGCGAGCCCCACGGGCGGGAGGAGTACCCGTAGACATGGATCGAACGTTCCGGATGCCGCCGAGCGTAGGCAAGAACGGGACCGAGGAGTCCGCGGAACGAGTGGTAAACGACCAAGTGCCCCTGATTCGTGGGTTCAACGGACCGAAGATCCGGGCGCAGGATCGGCGGCAGGCACTTCGGATCCGGATAGAAGTGACAGCCAAGGCGCACGTCGACACCGCTCGTGAACAGTGCGCTGACGAGCTGAACGTTGAACCGCTCCATCTTAAGGCCGGCGAGGTGCTCGACGTCCGGATGACCGAGCACAGGCTGGTTTCCGATCCCGACCTTCAGCACTCCGGGCGCGACGAGCGGAGACCCGGTGATGGGGTCGAAATCGGTGACGATCACGTCAGGGTCGAACTTCCCGATCTGGACGTGGGCTCGTCGCATGCTCTCGACCAGACGGGGGAGGTGCCGAGCGACCGCATTGAGCGTGCGACGTTTCGAGACCCCTCCCACTCCGTCTTCGATCGTCGACAGGCCGCGGAACTGCACCATGGGCGAGGAGCCCACCGCGGAGAAGAAATACCCCGGAGGGTCGTAGAACCCCGTCACGATGATGAGAAGGTCGTGCCCATCCCGGTCGAACAACGGCTTCAGCCCGAGGAACCTTGACAGGTGCCCCTTCCCGGTGCTTTGCACTCCGTAGACGATTCGCACGCCGAAGCACTCCCTGTCCGCAGCACCGTCCAGTGCCGCGCGAGACACTACCTCCTCCTCCCCTGCCTGGTCAACCCAGGATCCGGTCGCAGGCGCTCCGCGATACGGCTATGATCCAAGCGAGGCGAGCTACGAGAGGAGGCCGAAGTCCGATGGACATCCGAGTGTTGGGATCGACGGGGATTCGAGTCTCGCGCCTCTGCTTCGGGACGATGTCGTTCGGCGATGCGGCCGACGAGGCGACATCGCAGGCGCTGTACCACCGGGCACGGGAGGCCGGCGTCAACTTCTTCGACTGCGCCAACGTGTACTCGGCCGGACGCGCCGAGGAGATCCTCGGACGGCTGATCGCTCCGGAGCGGAACCAAGTCGTCGTCACGACGAAGGTCGGCTTCCCGATGGGAACCGACCCGAACGCGCAAGGCCTGTCGCGCGGCCACATCCTCTCCTCCGTCGAGGACAGCCTGCGCCGCCTCCGCACGGACCGCGTCGAGATCCTGTTCGTCCATACACTCGATCCCGCGACCCGCGTCGAGGTAACCCTGCGGACCTTGGACGACCTGGTCCGCCAGGGCAAGGTCCTTCACGTCGGCGTGAGCAACTGGGCCGCTTGGCAGATTGCCACAGCCCTGGCGGTCTCGCGGCAACACAACTGGACTCCGTTCTCCTGCGTGCAGCCGATGTACAGCCTCGTCAAGCGCCAGGCGGAGGTCGAGATCCTCCCGCTCTGCCACGCGGAAAGACTCGGGGTCATCACGTACAGCCCGATGGGCGGCGGCCTCCTGTCCGGAGCGTACGGCAAGGATCGCTCTCCCGAGAGTGGCCGGCTCGTCCGGAATCGCATGTACAAGGCACGCTACGAGGGAGACCTCTACTTCGACATCGCCGACCGGTTTGTCACGCTCGCGCGTGAGGTCGGGGTCCACCCGGCGACGCTCGCCGTCGCGTGGGTCGCCACCCACCCTGCCGTCACCGCTCCCATCCTCGGAGCGCGAAGCGTCGAGCAGCTTGAACCCTCGCTGGCCGCCGCAGAGTGGACGATGTCGAGCGAGGTGTACGCCCGTGTAGCGGCGCTATCCCCCACACCACCCTTGGCAACAGACCGAGCCGAAGAGCAGAAGGGCGTGGCCTACTCCGGCAGCGCGGAGACGTACCACTAGGCGGGAGGGAGAGACGCGTGAGTGTCGTCATCCTCGACTTCGGATCGCAGTACACCCGACTCATTGCCCGCCGGATCCGGGAGGCCCAGGCGTACTCCGTCATCCTCCCGGGAACGGCGCCGCTCGAGCGAATCCGCGCCGAACGTCCCCACGCGCTCATCTTGTCAGGCGGGCCGCGTTCGGTATTCGAACCGGGCGCACCGCTCGCCGACCCTCGGGTCTTCGACGCCGGACTCCCGATCCTCGGGATCTGCTACGGCATGGGGCTCCTCGTCCAGCACTTCGGAGGCCAGGTGCTTGACCTCGAACGTCGCTCGTTCGGCGCGGATCACTTGATCCGAGCGGACGGCCCGCTGTTCGCGAGGCTCGGCCCCGAGATCCCCGTCTGGATGAGCCACTCGACCGCCGTCGCGACGCTTCCCCCAAGCTGGACGTCGATCGCCGAGACGCCGTCCAACCCCTACGCCGCGGTCGCTTCGCCGGACGGTCGGATGGTCGGCGTCCAATTCCATCCTGAGGTCATTCACACCCCCGACGGCCTTGCGATGCTTTGCAGCTTCCTTCGTACGGCCGGCGTCCCCCTCGACTGGACTCCCGAACAGACGCTCGAACGGCTCCTCGCCGATGTCCGCGGCCGTGTGGGCAAGGACCGAGTTCTCCTCGGCCTTTCGGGCGGCGTCGACTCCTCGACCCTCGCCCTCTTGCTTGCTCGCGCCGGCGTCGACCACCTCGCGATTTTCGTGGATCACGGGATGCTGCGCTTGCACGAGCGCGAGAAGGTCGAGGCGGCCCTGCGCCCGCTCGGCGTTCGCCTTGTCACCGTCGACGCATCGGCGCAGTTCCTCGCCGCCCTCGCGAGGATCGTTGATCCGGAGACGAAGCGAAAGATCATCGGCCGCGAGTTCGTCACCGTTTTCCGTCGCGAAGCCGAGCGCCACGGCCCGTTCCGTTTCCTCGCTCAGGGAACCCTCTACCCCGATGTCATCGAGTCAGCGGGCGGGGAAGGCACGGCGAACATCAAGAGTCACCACAACGTAGGAGGGCTGCCGGCTGACCTTGGCTTCGAGCTCCTGGAGCCGCTACGGACCTTGTTCAAAGACGAGGTTCGTGAGCTCGCCAGGCTCCTCGGCCTCCCGGACGCGATTCGACTCCGCCATCCGTTCCCCGGCCCTGGGCTTGCCGTGCGAATCCTCGGTGACGTCACCGCCGAGCGGCTCAACCTCGTGCGCCGTGCCGACGCTATTTTCCTTGACGTCCTTGAGGCACACGGTGCCTACCACGATGCGTGGCAGGCTCTGGCGGTTCTCACCCCCATCCGCAGCGTCGGGGTGGCGGGCGACGACCGCCGTTACGGGCACGTCGTCGCCCTGCGAGCCGTAACGAGCGTCGATGCGATGACCGCAGACTGGGCAAGGCTCCCGTACGCTGTCCTCGACGAGGCGGCGCGGCGCATCACGCGAGAGATCCCCGAAGTCGGACGCGTCGTCTACGACATCACGAGCAAACCACCGGCTACGATCGAGTGGGAGTAGGTCCACCGGTCTGACGGAAGATCGCGAGACGAGCTCATTTCCCTTGAATCGGCTGGAGGTGGAGTTCGTCGGCGCGGTGGCAGGCGACGAAGTGTTCGCTCCCGAGGTCACGGTACACGGGCGCATCCTTCGAACACACGTCGATCGCGTAGCGGCACCGCGGGTGGAAGT